>JAGVKR010000646.1 GCA_020050375.1 Planctomycetales bacterium | reverse complement strand
GGGCCGCGCGCGGTGGGGACGGTCGCGGCCCTCTCTTGGGCGAGCGGCTTCTGGATCGCGGGGCTGGGGATCGAATGGCATCGGCTGTGGCTCGTGTATCTCGGGTACGGCGTCGTGGGAGGCGTCGGCCTCGGGCTGGGGTACGTGTCGCCCGTCAGCACGCTCATTCGCTGGTTCCCCGATCGGCGCGGGATGGCGACGGGAATGGCGATCATGGGCTTCGGCGGCGGGGCCATGCTCGGAGCGCCGCTCAAGGAATACCTGATGGCCGACTTTTATCGCGCGCCGGCCTTTCTCGGATCGGTCGCCGACGTGCGACCGTACACCGAGAACGGGCGGCGGTGGGCCGACGTCGGCGGGAGCCCGCGCGAAGTCGTCGAGGTCGGCACGAAGGAGCTGAGTGATCGAATTCGCGAGCCGGGGGTCTACGCGATCGGGACCGGCAGCACAGGGGTCGCGCCGACGTTTTTTGTATTGGGGATCATTTACCTCGTGGTGATGCTGCCTGCAGCCTTGTCGTATCGGCTCCCCGCGCCGGGCTGGCGGCCGGCCAGTTGGGATCCCGAAGCGCAAGCCGGGGCGGTGACAAAAATGATCAGCGCCCATCATGTCGGAATCGACGAGGCGCTCCGCACGCCGCAGTTCTATTTGCTCTGGCTCATGCTCTGCCTGAACGTGACGGCTGGGATCGGGATGATCGGCGCGGCCAAAACGATCGTGAGAGATATTTTTCGGGGACCATTGCCCGAGATTGTCACCGATCGGTTCGCCGCCACGTACGTGCTGATGGTCAGCGTGTTCAACATGCTGGGGCGATTCGTGTGGGCCAGTCTCTCCGACCGGCTGGGCCGCAAGACGATCTACACGATCTTCTTTCTGCTCGGCGGCGTGTTGTACTTCTCGATTCCGTGGTGCGCGGCGGCCGTGAGCCGGTCGCCATCCGTCGGGTGGCTCGTTTTGTTCTATGCCGTCACGATGCTGATCGTCTCGATGTACGGGGGCGGGTTCGCCACGATCCCGGCGTACCTGGCGGACCTGTTCGGCACGAAGTTCGTCGGCGGAATCCACGGCCGGTTGCTCACCGCCTGGAGCACGGCCGGCATCGTCGGCACTCTGTCGCTCTCATCGCTCCGCGAGCAGTCGCGAAGGCGGGCAATCGACGAACTGGCGCAACAGGTCGATCCCAGTGAATTCGCGGCGAAGTTCGGCGCGTCGATCAGCGAACTGCCGAACCTCGTGCAAAAGAATCTGGTGACGATCCCGAAGCTTTTGGAATTGGCTCCCGCCGGAACGATCGACCCCTCAGGATCGCTCTACAACTCGACGATGTTTCTGATGGCCGGGCTGCTGGGTGTTGCGGCCGTCGCGAACTGGTTCGTGCGACCGGTGGATCCGAAGCATCATCTCGAGAGCTAGCGCTTTTTCAACCTTCAGAATTCGGGTGCCACGGCCAGCGCCCGAAGGAAGTCGGCCGTGCGAACGGTGAGTCGATAGGCCTCGTCCAACGACGCTCGCACGGCCGACTCCCGCTGGTCGCTGGCCGTGGCACCCGAGAATCAAGTTGTAACAAAGCCCTAGCGCGGCGCCGGGCGAACCAACTTCTCTTTCGCGGGGCGCGGCGGTGTGACCTCCTGCAGGCCGAGCTGGGTCAGGTTGACGGGGAAATCCGGAAATCGATCCCCCGATTCGGCAGGGGTCATCCACGGCGACGGGGCGACGTCGCGACGTCGGGACTGAACCATAATGCGATAGTCACGTAGGGCCGGCTGGGCCCAATGGCACTAAGCTTGAATGATGCGGATTCTCACAAACGACTGCCAGATTTCGGTTTTACAAAAGCCCCGGCAGGGGCGACGTGATGTAGCCAGTGGCGCGAGCCACTGGAAGGAATGTTGGTCACGCGCAGCCCCGGCAGGGGCGACGTGAGCACCCACATGGCTCACGCCGCCCCGCTGGGGCTGGATCTTCGGGCGATCCTCTCCAGTGGCTCGCGCCACTGGCTACCCCACGTCGTCGCTCCGCGACTGAATCCTTCTCGAATTAGATATCGGAGCAAACTCCGCCGAGAATCGGACGTATCGGGCGATCACCAATGGACTTCCGCTCGAATAAGTCGCTCGAAAGAGTGGGCGAATCTGCCGGCGGGGATGGATTGACCGTAAGACAAATTGCGGAGGCTCGTTACGTCGATCTGCCGTCAGAAACCGCCCCGGCTCGTTCTCGCGAGAAGGCGCCGCACATGGGAGTTGCGAAGTGATGAGACGGTCGCGACACTGGCGCGAGACGATTCACTGACACTCCGAGCCGATCCAATGACTGTCGACAAAGCGCAATGGCTGACCCGTGATCTCGCGCACTTGATCCATCCGTTGCACAATCGACGGCTGCACGAAACAACGGGGCACGTCTGGATCAAAGGGGAAGGGGCTCTGCTCACCGATGCCGACGGTCGCGAATTCATCGACGGGCTCTCGGGATTGTGGAACGTCGTCTGTGGTCACGGCCGGCGCGAACTGGCGGAGGCCGCGGCGAGCCAGATGCAGACGCTCGCCTATTGCTCGGGGTACGCGGGGAGCTCGAGCATTCCGGCGATCGAGTTGGCCGAGCGGCTGGCGCGGATCAGTTATCCGTCGATCCAGCGGTTTTTTTTCACGTCGGGCGGGGGCGAGTCGAGCGACACGAGCTTCAAGACGGCCCGTTATTACTGGCGGATGAAGGGGAAGCCGGGGAAGACGAAAGTCATCTCGCGCCAATTCGGCTACCACGGCACGACGCTCGCGGCGATGAGCGCGACGGGGCTCAGCGCCTACTGGCCGATGTTCGAGCCGCGCGTGCCGGGCTTTGTGCAAATTCCATCGCCGTATCCGTATCGTTACGTCGCTCCCCCCGGAGTCAGCCCTGGGATCGCGGCGGCGAACGAGCTCGAACAGGCGATCTTGCGGGAAGGGGCCGACACGGTCGGGATGTTTCTCGGCGAGCCGGTGCAGGGAGCGGGGGGAGTGATTCCTCCACCGGACGACTACTGGCCGCGGATCCGCGAAATTTGCGACAAGCACGACGTGCTGCTGGTCTCGGACGAAGTCATCACGGGCTTCGGTCGAACAGGAAAAATGTTCGGCTTGCAACATTGGGGAATCGAGCCCGACATGATCCTGTTTGCGAAAGCGATCACGTCGGGATACTTCCCGCTGGGAGGCGTGGGAGTCAATGACAAAATCGCGGCGGTCCTCAATCAGGGGGAGATGCCGTGGATGCACGCCTTCACGTACAGCGCCCATCCGGTTGGCTGTGCGGTGGCGCTGCGAACGCTGGAGATCATCGAGCGGGATGATTATCCGGCGCAGGCCGCGGAGAAGGGGGCCTATCTGCTCAAGGGGTTGCAGTCGGCCCTGGGGGCGCATCCGCACGTCGGCGAGGTGCGGGGAAAAGGGCTGATGTGCGGGATCGAGCTCGTTGCGGACAAGAGCACCAAGGCCGAGCATCCCGCGGAAGAGAAGATCGGCAGCAAAGTCCATCTGGCGGCGCAGAAACGGGGATTGTTCAGCCGATTGCGCGGGGAATCGGTCTTCTGCCTCGCCCCGCCAATCGTGACGCCGGCGCCGATTCTCGACCGGATCGTCGAGATCATGGCCGGCGCGGTCGGGGACGTGCTGGGATGAGTGTTTCTGGGGCAGGCGACACAGAAAGCGACTTCTGGAGCAACATTTTATGCCTGACGGGCGATTGCGATTCGAGATCATTTCGCGCGACGTGCGCGCTGCCACTGCCCCGACCTATGTGTGAAGAAGAGGAACCACGAAGGCCCCAGCGCGGCCTCGTATTGCTCAGCCGCAACCAAGACCCCATTCAGGACCACGGAATACACGAAACACACGGAAAAAAGAGGGCTGACGAGCGAACAGATCGTACCCGTCGTTTTCTTGTATTTCTTCCGTGTTTTCGCTGTTTTCCGTGGTCAGTCCATTGTCGCTGATCGAAATCTTCGCGCCCTGCGCAGATTCGTGATGTTAGTAGCACGAAAAAAGAGCTTGGAATCGGAAAGTATCACTCGCTCGCCCTCCTTGCCTTTTTTTCGTTTATTTCGTGGTTGAAACTTGTTGGTTCTGACTGAGCGACGTGGTGACGGACTGCGTCATCTGACGCACCATCAACTCCGGCGCTTGACCTCCACGCAATCCAAACTCGATAGGCGTGCCGGCACGTCATGACGCTTCGGTCACAAAACAGGATGGAGTCGATTATGATCCGGCACATTATCGAACACCGTGCGACACAGTGCGGTTTACGTCACGTCAATTGCTTTAACAAAGACGCGGGATTTCCCATGCAGTCTAAGACGATGCTCTCCCGAACCTGGCGATCGCCTGGCATCCTCCTCCTGACGGTCGCGCTCAGTGCCCTGAACCTTCATGCCGGCGAGCCGGTCGAGCCGGTTTCGTTCAAGCACGCCCGAGTCGTCGACGCCTGGCAGGCCTATGCCGACAAGCTGACGTTCGGCAAAGGGCAGACGCTGGCCCTCGTCGACGACGGCTGCAAGCTCTCGATGCCCGAGTGGTCGATGTCCGACGGCGGCGTCCCCAAAGTCCTCGTCGCGCACGACAGTGTTGATGGCGATGACGACCCGAAGCACGAAGGGAAGGGGTATCACGGCTCGACGATCGGCGTCCCGTCGTCGCTCAACTTTCAAGGCAAATGGGGCGTGGCGTACAACAACCAGGTGGCAGTGATCCGCGCGCTGGAATGCTGTCACTGCAACGTCCGCGACCATCGAACGCTGGCAGCCGGGCTGGCGTGGATTGTTGACAATCACAAACGGTATCGCATCACGACCGTCAATCTCGCGCCCGTGGACGATGAAGAGCACGGCCAACCGGTCGACACCGAAATCGACGCGCGGCTCAAGACGCTCCGCGAACTGGGGATCTGGGTCAGCGCGCCGACCGGCAATCACACCTACACAAAAGGGATCTCGTGGCCCGCCTGTCAGCCGAATTGTTTTGCGATTGGAGCGGTGCAGGCCGGGAAGGACGAGGTGCACCTCGATCGGCATTCCAAAGTCGATCTGGTCGTGCCGGCGGCGGCCACGTCGTCTTCGAATGCGATCGCCTGCGGCGCAGCGATGCTGCTCCGCGAGGCGATCGAGAAAACGAACTATGACTGGAAGGCAAAGGGAACCAATCTTCCGGAAGCGATGCTGGCGATCATGCAGGAGACCGGAGTGCCGGTGGAAGATCCAGGCACGAAGCTGGCGTTTCGGCGGCTCGATGTCCGTGCCGCGCTCGACCATGTGTTCAAAAAAAACGCCCCCTAACTCTCCCTCCCCCCCTTGCGGGGGGAGGGCTGGGGTGGGGGGGCGAATGTCTCGGGGCGCGGTCGAACATCGAACGTTCAAGGTTCAACATTCAACATTCAACATTCAACATCAGTAACACTTCAACCGGCTGAAGTGTTACATTTCTTTAAATACAGATCAGGTCTGCTCGCCGGCGAAGACGACCAGCGTATTCTCGGCCTGTCCCGTTTCGTCGAGCGTTTGGAGGATCCGCCCGATCTGTGCTTCCATGTGCGAGATCACCGCGTAGTAATAGGCGAGCTCGGTGCGAACGTCGTTCGGCGTCCGCGGAAAGGGCCACAGTAATTCGTCCCGCCCGCGCGCGTTCCCGTGATCGAACGGGTGTGAAGAGACCGCGCGTCTCGTCGAAGCCGTGGTCGGTCGGCCGACCGGCGAGGTGCCATTTGCCGACGAGGCAGGTGCGATACCCCGCCGCGCGCATCGCCTTGGGCCAGGTGACGAGCGCCGGGTTCAGCCGGTTGCTGTTGTCAAAGCCCCCGTTGCGAAACCCGGTGCATCCCGTGAGAATCTCGGCCCGACTCGACACGCAGATCGGGTTGGGGGAGACCGCGCGGTTAAAAATCGTCCCGCTCCGGACCAGTCCATCCAGATGCGGCGTCTCGATGTGCTTGTTTCCCAGCTCCCGAATCGTGTCCGGACGCTGGTCGTCAGTGAGAATGAAGAGGACATTGGGCTGCTTGGGCGGGGCAGCGACAACCGTCGTCGAACTGCTGCACGTTCCCGCGGCGGCGATCACCGCAACGGCAAGGCGGACTCGTCGGAAAGCGGCTGCCGGCATGAGGGGTCAATTTGTGGTCGGCGAGAGACCGGAAATCCGGGACCGGAGACCGGGAAAGGGATCTCCGTGAGTCGATTCAACGTCTCAGCATATTCCCTGCCGGCGCGGCGTTCTATCGCGAACATGGGAGCGTCGTTACGTGGTGTGTCCGTGATATCACTTCCCTGAGGAACAGCCGCATGCCAGAATGGGGGAATTACCCCTTGGCAAGGGAATTGGGGCCTGCGATAGTCGAGAGATGGAGTTGGGACCGATGGGTGATGATTTGTTGATGTGTCCGCAAGCCAGTCACTCGAATGGAATCAAATCAGCCGAAAGCATCGCCCGCGCGGAGGGAGCCGGAAATGTCGGAAGTTGTGGCGGACCAAAGCATCCCGTCGGAAGTCGCGGGTTCGAACGCTGAACAACTCCGCGTGATGCTGGTTGACGATTTTCCGGTCGTCTGCATGGGTTTGCGGCTTTATCTCGAACGGTGCCCGGACATCATCGTCGATTGCGAGGCCTACGACGCCAAGACGGCCCTCGAGCTGGCGATCGAGCGGCGACCGCCGGTGGCGATCATCGACGTGCGGCTCCCCCCCACCGACGGAATCGCTCTCGCCGAGCAGCTTCGCGAAGCGGTTCCGGAAACGCGCGTGCTGCTCATTTCGGGCTGGTTCGAGTCGTATACGATCGATCGGGGCCTCAAGGCGGGAGTCTGTGGTTTCATCGAGAAGACCGAATTCCTGCAAAAGCTGTCGACGTTCGTTCGCGAAGTCAGCCGGGGGGGATTCTGCTGCTCGCAGTCGGTTTGGGAACACATCGAGCGCTCCGAAAACGGCTATCGGCTGGCGCCAGGCGCCGTCTCGGTGGTCGCGACCCTCTCCACCAAAGAGCGGGAAATGCTCGAATTGCTGGCCCAGGGGGCATCGCTCAAGCAGGCGGCGCGGCTGATTGGCGTGACGTACAAGTCGGCCGATCACATCAAACAGAACGTCATGAGGAAGCTCGACGTCCACGATCGCGTCGAGCTCGTCAAGTTTGCGATCCGCGAGGGAGTCATCACCGAGACGCAGCCCGGGTCGCTGCCGCCCGATCGCCTCGGCGACGAATCATCTCCCGCGAAAGCGTGAGCGACCCCGCAAGCCGGGCCATCGAGGGCGGAGGCTTTCCCGTTCAAAACGCTCAGAATCGGCGGGTCCATTCGCGCGGCCAGCGTTCAACGACGACTTTGGTTTGCGTGTAGAACTCGACGCCGTGGCGTCCCTGGGCGTGCAGGTCGCCGAAGAAACTGTCTTTCCAGCCGCTGAAAGGGAAAAATGCCATCGGCGCCGCGACCCCCACGTTGATCCCGATGTTCCCCGCGACCACGTCGTGGCGGAACTTCCGGGCGGCGGCGCCGCTCGACGTGAACAGGCACGCCATGTTGCCATAGCGCCCTTCATTGATGAGTCGAATGGCGTCGTCGAGACTGTCGGCGTGAATCAGGCTGAGGACCGGTCCGAAGACTTCGGTGCGGGCGATTTCCGAGAGGGGCGGGACGTCTTCGAGGACGGTGGGGAAGACGAAGTAGCCGTCTTCGTGCCCCGAGACTTTGCGACCGCGACCGTCGACGCGGACGACAACCCCTTCGTCGCTCCCGCGGCCGATCAGGGCCTCGATTCGCGACTGGCTGCTCCGCGAGATCACGGGCCCCATCTGCACTCCG
>JAGVKR010000674.1 GCA_020050375.1 Planctomycetales bacterium | reverse complement strand
GGCTACCCGGCACGCGCTCGGAACGAAACTGAATTCCCGAGTTCCCCGATCCATCACGCAGCCTGAATTCCAGCCGCAGCTCAAAATTGCCGTATCGTTTGTTCGTCGTGAGAAAATTGTTGTACTTGATTCCCGGCGAATCACCGACGATTGATTCCCCGTCGACTTTCCAGAGCTGTCGATCCCCTTCCCATCCTTCCAGTGATTTGCCGTCAAACAAAGGCATGAATCCCTCTTCGCTCTCAATAAGCGTGACAGAGGGATGCAATTCTGCCCAAAGCGCCGCGAACCAGAGCAGGGCCGCGCGCCGCTGACCGATCCCGCTGAAATGCCGGCGCGTCCCGATCCCTCCGCGGTTCTCACCGCCGAGCACATCGGTGTCCGGACCGGGGCGGAACCCCGGCGTGCGCCAGAGCTGGTCGATCGCCTCGCGAATTTGCCCTTCTTCGATCGGGCGATTGTAAACCGTCGGATGCATCGTCGACTTGGCTGGAAGCCAGGGGGGCGCGAAGCCCCACTCCCGGACCAGTGAATCGCGAATCGTCGTCAGGTGACGCATGTAAGTCTCGGTCGTCACCCGCTCGATGACGTCCGATTCTCCCTGTTGCCAGAGCACGGCGCGAAAACGGCCGACGGCTTTGCCGGCCGCCGCGAGACTCTCGTACAACTTCTCACCCGGCAGCCATTGTCGCGAGGCCGTCCCCCCCACGGCGACGTTCACGAAACCCACCGGGACCCGCAGGAGCGGCACAAGGATATTTCCCAGCGGCGGCCAGATCGTCCCCCCGTCGCCTCGGTTGGGCTGCGGATCGTTGGCAACGCGCCACTGCTGCTGCACAACGTCGAAAGCGACCAAGCGCCCCTGCGGATCGTCGACCTTGAGCAACTCGTCGTTTGCTCCCTCGGCATACGACTGTCCCGCGATCATCAGCACTTCGCCGACGCCGACCGGCTCGACGTGCGCCTCGGTGAGCGTGCGGTTCTCGCCAACGACCCGCACCTCAATTCGAAACCAGCCGCCGGCCGGCACTCGCGCCGTAGCGATATACTCGCCCGCCATTGCCCGCCCCGCCAGCGAAGCCCATTCTGTTCCCCGTCCGAAGGAATCCTTCAGCATCACGACGCGATATTCACACCGCGCTCCCTTCGGCACAGTGAATGCGCCGGCGATCGGCACGTCGGCATAACCCAGGGCGGCCCCACCGGGCACGTTCTCATGTGCCCGCTCGGGACGGTATCCCTGTCGCTGAATCACCTGATACGGCAGGGGCGTGCGCAATTTGGCCTGGACCGGTTGATCGTCGGCTGTCGCGAGTGCCAAATCGGCTGGAGCAGCGCTCAGCAGGTAGGCCAAAAACCAGCGAAGAATGAGTTGGCGACGACGCGACATGGGGGGTGGATTCCTCCGTCATGGGGGGCAAGCTTTCGCTCCAAGTGTGACATTTCCTCCGTCCGGATGCTACAGTTAAACGATGAGTGAATCCGCCTTTCTACGCTGCATCAACCCCGACTGCGACGCGACATTCGCGGTCAATCAGGCGCTGACTGGCTGCCCGACCTGCGGCGATCTGCTCGACGTCGACTACGATTGGGATCGCCTTCCCGTCCCGAAGAATCTCCGTGAATTCGAGTCGCGCTGGAGCCTTCGAAACGAGCCGCTCGAGTTCAGCGGCGTCTGGCGCTTCCGGCAACTGCTCCCCTTCGCTCAGGAAAACCAGATCGTCACGATTGGAGAAGGGCAAACGATCCTGCAACAGGCTTCGGCCGTGGCTCGCTTCTGCGAGCTGCCCGAGGATCGGCTGCACCTGCAATACGAAGGGTTGAATCCGTCGGGAAGCTTCAAAGACAACGGCATGACGGCGGCATGCACGCACGCGCACATGGTCGGGGCGAAACATGCCGCCTGTGCCTCGACCGGCAACACCAGCGCTTCGCTGGCGATCTTCGCCAGCGCGACACAGATGTTTCGCGCCATTGTCTTCGTGGGAAGCGGAAAGATCTCGTACGGGAAACTGTCGCAGGCCCTCGACTACGGCTCGAAAACCCTGCAACTTCTGGGTGACTTCGACGATGCCATGCGCCAGGTGCAGGACGTCTGCCGCGAGGAAAAGATCTACCTCTGCAACAGCCTGAACCCGTTTCGGCTCGAAGGGCAAAAAACGATCATCTATCGCGTCCTCGAATCGCTGCGCTGGCAGGTCCCCGACTGGATCGTCGTCCCGGGGGGCAACCTCGGGAACTCAAGTGCCTTTGGAAAAGCCCTGCACGAATTGAAGCATCTGGGATTGATCGATCGCATTCCTCGGTTGGCCGTCATCAACGCCCGGGGCGCGAACACGCTGTATCGGCTCTACGAGCAGCAGGGGCTGCGCTGGAACGGGGGCCGCCTCGACCGGCAAATCCTCGATGCGTTTTACGCCGAAATGGACAAATCGGGACGGCGGGCCGCGACACTGGCGACGGCGATTCAAATCAATCGTCCCGTCAATCTCAAGAAGGCACTGCGGTCTCTCGAGGTCTGTGACGGCGTGGTGCGCGAGGTCAGCGACCAGGAGATTCTCGACGCGAAAGCTCAGGTCGGGGCGGGAGGGTTCGGCTGCGAACCGGCGAGCGCCGCCAGCGTCGCGGGCGCCAAGTTGTTGCGGGCCGAGGGAGTCATTGCCCCCTCGGAAACGGTCGTTTGCATCCTCACGGGGCATCAGCTCAAAGATCCGACGGCGACGGTGGCGTACCACGCAGCGGACGAAGAGCAGTTCGATCGGGAACTGGGGAGCCACGGGGTGCATGCGGCCCCTTTTGCGAATAACCCCATTGTCGTCGAGAACGAGCTGCATAGAATTATGGAGGTGATCCACGGACTGAACTGAGCTTCCGAAGCGGTCCTGTCCCGCGTGCCGAAAATGGCGTGGGATCGAGGATTTACGAAGGCCGCAGTCGCTCGCTTCCTACATTATGAGCACTCCTTTCGAAGAACTGGAATACCTGACCGACTTTCTGCCCGATGAAGGCGAGAGTGTGGTGGTGTCGCGCCGCGGCGGGGAGCTGGTTTGCCAGCCGGTGCAAGGCGAAAGCTACCGCGACGGAATCGCCGATGCCGAGCTCTATGGCCGACTGGTGCTGGCCAACGAACGATTGAACGGCCTCAATGCCGTGCCGTTCTGGAGTTGCCTGTTTGCCGCGGCCGGGTTTTGCCTGGCCCTGTTCGAATGGACCGACGTGGGATGGAACGGATGGTATCTGGCGCTCGCCGTCGCCGCGACGGCGGTTTTGGCGGGAAGCTTGTGGGCGGGGCATCGTCGCCGGAAATTCTATCAGGAAGACGTCCGCGCAATGCTCGACAATCAGATGCGAAGGCGGCAGATCAATCGCTATGCGCTGGTCGGCGCGATCCGCCAGCATCCGGAATTGTCAACGCTCCTCGACGAGTTGAGTCGCACCCGCGACGGGCAATGTTCGTAGCCCCGGCTTCAGCCGGAATCGCCGAGTCAAAAGATCACGGTGAAGACGCTAACCGCACCATGCATCCGGAATGGCGCCGGCTCATCGAGGCGATTCACGAGGCACCGCACGAGTGCGTGATTGTTGTCACCGGGGGAGGCGCTTCGGCGATCGCCGAATTGCTCGCTGTGCCCGGCGGATCGCGGACGGTGCTCGAGGCGACGGTCCCATACTCCGCCGCGGCTCTCGCCGGCT
>JAGVKR010000575.1 GCA_020050375.1 Planctomycetales bacterium | reverse complement strand
GTACGCCTGCCAGGGGCCGAGCAGAAACGAGGCGACGGAGATTTTTCGCGCTCGGCGGCGGCAACGGCCGGCGATCGGGCCGAAACGTCGCCGCAAACGAATCCAATGCGCGAACGATGTCCCGGTCAGCAGGTGCGGAGGAGATTTGACAGTCGATTCCATTCCGTTCGGACGCCCCCGCTTAAAGAATACCGGGGCCTTTGACGTCGATTCCTTTGAGCATCATCTTCAATTACTCGACGTTGGGAGAGACTTCGAAGGCGGTCGCGCGACTGATGTACTCCCGCGTGACGAAGTCGTACAGGCTGTCGTTGAACATCTGCATGCCTTCCTCTTTCCCGATTCGCATCGCATCGAACAGCTTCTCGTCTTTCTCTTCGTGGATCAATTTACGAACCGTGCCGTTCATGAGCATGATCTCGATGATCGGCACGCGCTTGGGAGTGTCGCGAATCGTGGGGAGCAGCTTCTGGGCGACGATCGCCTTCAGGTTGAACCCCATGCTGCTGCGAAGCGCGGGGTGCATCGCCCGCGGAAACAAGTCGAGAATACGGACGATCGTCGACGGCGCGCTCGAGGCGTGGATGGTTCCGAACACGAGGTGTCCCGTTTCGGCGGCGTGCATCGCCGTCTCGAAGGTTTCCATGTCACGCATTTCACCCACGAGCATGATGTCGGGGTCTTCGCGGACGGCATGCTTCATGGCGATCTTGAAGTCTTTGACGTCGACGCCCACTTCGCGCTGATTGATCAGCGCCTTGTCCTCGGTGTAGACGAATTCGATCGGGTCTTCGATCGTCAGAATGTGCACCCGTTCGCGGTGGTTGATGTAATCGAGCATCGAGGCGATCGTCGTGCTTTTTCCCGACCCGGTGACCCCGGCCAGGAGCACCATTCCCTGGTCGTAGCCGCACAGCTCCGACATGATGGGAGGCAGGTGCAGCCCTTCGAAGTTCGGAATGCTCCGCTCGACTTTTCGCGAAACCATGCCCGGGTTGCCCATCTGGATCAGCAGGTTGACGCGGAACCGCCAGGGCTCTTTCTTCCCCTGCTCGTTCTCGAACTCGACGACGTGAGCGAAGTCGGCGCCCCCTTCCTCGTAGAAGATCTGCAACTGCCGCTCGTCCATCATCGGCAGGATCAGCCGTTTCATTTCTTCTTCGCTGATCGCCGGCATGTCGAGCTCGCGAAGCGAGCCGCGGACGCGAATCGTCGCCGGCTTGCCGACCTTCAGGTGCAGGTCCGACCCGTTGAATTTGATCAATGCCCGAAACAGCTTGTTGACTTCGAGCTCTTCGCGGTTTTTGTTCAGTCCCCCGATCAGGGCGGCGGGCTTCGCTGGGGCGGCAGGGGCGGCATGGGCCATCGGAAGACTCCGAACAATCAGACACGGAAACCAAATCGACAGGCGAGCCGATTCAACGGCCGCAGACTCTATGATATGCGGTTTTTGACCGATTGATAGGCCAGTGGCCGGGCGTTTCAGATTCGGAGCACGTAGGAACGGACAAAGGACTGAAAAAGACGGAGAGACAGAGAGTGGGGGAGACCGAGAGAGGCCGCAAGCGTTCTCCCCGTCTCTCATTCTCTCCGTTTCTCTCCGTCTCCGCCGTTCTCACCCCGGTCCCCGGTCCCAGTTCCCCGGTCCCTTGGTTCCGGTTCACGCACTGTTGCCACCCGCAAACCCGCTCAGCCTGACGGGGACCCCGCGGTCGGCGAGATAACGCTTCGTTTCGGGGATCGAATACTGACCGTAGTGAAAGATGCTGGCTGCGAGCGCGGCGCTGGCCTGGCCCATTGTGAGCGCCTGGAACAGGTGTTCCGGGCTTCCGGCCCCTCCGCTGGCGACGACAGGAATGTGCACTGCCTCGGCTACCGCACGGGTGATTTCCAGGTCGTAGCCGTCGCGCGTGCCGTCGGCGTCCATTGAAGTCAGCACGATCTCACCCGCGCCCAGCTCTTCGACCCTTCGAGCCCATTCCACGGCCTGCAATCCGGTCGAAACGCGGCCGCCGTTGATGAAGACCTCCCAATATTCGCGCCCCTCCTTCCGCACGCGTTTGGGGTCGATGTTGACGACGATGCATTGGCTGCCGAAGCGGAGCGCCGCGTCCCGGACGAACTCGGGGTTTTTCGCCGCCGCCGAATTGATCGAAACCTTGTCGCACCCGGCGTTGAGCAGCGTCCGAATGTCGTCGATCGTGCGGATCCCTCCTCCGACCGTCAGCGGCATGAACACAACGTCGGCGGTGCGGCGAACCACGTCGAGCAGAATCTCGCGTTCTTCATGGCTGGCGGTGATGTCGAGAAAAACCAGCTCATCGGCCCCCTCCTGCTCGTATCGCGCGGCGACCTGCACCGGGTCGCCCGCGTCGCGCAGATTGAGAAAGTTCGTCCCTTTGACGACTCGCCCGCCATGCACGTCGAGACAGGGAATGATCCGTTTGGCAAGCATTGCTGGATTTGTCACCAAGGCGAGCGGGGGGCGTCAGCCCCCTGAACCTCTGCTATCAATAAGTCAATGTAGAAGATTGCATCCCCAACCGAAAGCCCCTGCCGCCGATCTCCGTTCACCCGCCGCGCGACGCCGATTTTCGAGAATGCCTCTCGGACGAAGCCTGCAGCCCTCACCGGAATCTGCTTGACCCCTGCTGCGCCGGCGTCTTAGAATGAAGGCACATCTGAGCGACCAGACAGGAGAAAGTCGGCTCGGATTCGACCGTACAAGCCCCTTGCGACGCTGCACTTTCCGTACAATCGTCACCTTCAGTGCTGGTCCAGTGGCTAAATCCGGCTCCGGCGACGGGCGACTCCCGTCGATTCGCTGCAATTGTCGATGAAACGATGAATCCTCGCTGTGAGCTCCGACTGGTTTTTCGGGAATTCTGCTGATGCACACTTCGGGTAAGGTCCTCGCGTGGTTCGTCGTGCTGGGCGCGGCCGGAGCGATTTTTCTCTCCGCCAAGACGCTGGCGATCCGCAACGCCTGGATGCAAAAGGCCCAGCAAAACGAGGAAGCGTTCCTCAAGAATCAGGAACTGCTGGTCGTCAAAACCCGCGAGTATGACAACAAGCTCAGCGAGCTGTCACGGACCATGCTCGGTTGGGATCGTTACTGGCCCGAAGTCGAATCGCGGCTGAACCGGGACGGATCGCTGCAACTGGGCCTGGGAACGACGAATGGCGTGCAGCCCGAACAGGTATTCTTCATTTTCGGTCTGAACCCCGACGGCTCTTCGCGGTATGTGGGCGACTTCAAAGTCGTCGGTAAGCTCACCGAGACGACCTGCCTGGCCAAGCCCAACTGGTTCCAACATGCGGGAGACCTCACTCCGGGAACCTTCAAGGTCCGTGTCCGAACGTTGATTCCCAATCAGTACCAGGCGCGGCTCGCGGCCCTCGAGCAGCAGATTCTCGCCGTCGAGCAGTCGGTGTTGACGAATCAATCGGAGCTGGAACGCGAGGGGCAATTGACCGAGCAGACCGAGAAGCTGATTGCTGCACGGTTGACCGAGATCAACGGCGACCCCGCGTTGGAAGGCAAGACTCTTCCCCCGGTCAACGTCAAAGGTTTGATCGCGGCGATGGCCGACGAAGAAGAGGCCCGCAACGCCGCTCTGGTCAGGATCGATCAGCTTCTGCGCGATTTGAAGAAGACCCGCGAGAAGTTCATCGAGACGCTGAAAATCAACCGGCAATTGACCGAATCCCTCCCGCGTCCCGTTCCCTCCGAGGCGACGGTTGGCGCTGCCGGCCGATAGCATGCGTCGTCGAATTCGGCCGTGGAGCGCGTTTTCCAGGGGGCGAACTGCTCTACGGCTAGTCGCCCCACATGGCCGCAGCTTGGCAGCGTGTGATCGACGCGGTTACGATGTCTGGCGGCTCGCCGTGAGGACGGGCTGGGCCGGCTGAAGTTTGATCTCCCGCATTCCGCACATACGGATCGGCGAAATGGGTTTGCACGATCGCGAATACTATCGCAGTTCCCCGACCGGCGGCGGTCCGTTCGGCGGCGCCGCCTCGATGTGCAGTTGGCTGATCGCGGCCAATGTCGTCGTTTTTGTCCTGCAGTTGCTCGTGGGCGAGGGGCTGACCCGCCAGTTGGAGATGCTGCCCCAACGGGTCGTGAGCGAGTTCGAGGTCTGGCGCTTGCTGACCTACGCCTTCTGCCACGACCCGCGCAATCTTTGGCACTTGCTTGGCAACATGTTTTTTCTGTGGATCTGCGGCCGGCAGATCGAGCCGATCTATGGTGGCCGCGAATTCCTCAAAATGTATCTCACGGCGGCCGTCTTCGCCGGCCTGTGTTACCTCGTATTCGGGTTCGCGATCGCCCGTCCGTTCCCCATGCTCGGCGCCTCGGGAGCCGTGATGGCGGTGGCAATGATTTGCGCCCTGTACTACCCGACGATGGAAATCATCGTCATGTTCGTGTTGCCGGTGCAACTGCGCTGGCTCGTGGCGGCCTATGTGGTTTTCGACCTGTATCCCGTGTTGAGCGAGCTTGGCGGCGAGAGGGGGATGGACCAGGTGGCGCACGCCGCCCACCTCGGCGGATTGCTGTACGGTTTTGTGTACAAGACCTACGACTTGCGGTTCAGCCGCTTGTTCGCCGGCACAGGCTGGCCGCGATTCCGGCAGATGGTGCCGACCAGTGTCACCCGACGCGGACGAAAGGTCCGGCTGTATGAGCCCCCCGAAGAACGCGCCAACCCCGCGGACCTGGAGCGAAGGGTTGACGAGATTCTCGCTAAGATCAGCGCGCAGGGGGAATCGAGCCTGACCGATGCCGAGCGCGAAGTGCTGAAGGAAGCCAGCCGGCGGTATAAGCATCGATAGCTCGCGAAAAGGCACACCATCAATTGATGCATGTGCAATTGGCTGTTCGACTTGACCGCGCACCTTCGAGCCGTCAGAATAATAGATCAAGAGACTCCTACCTGTTTGTGATCCCCGCCACGGCACGGCATCCCGGAACGTCCAATCGCCCAACCCCCCTGAATTTCGGGCGATTCTTCGGGAGCTCGTATTCGTTAATTGCTAACGAGAGGAGCAAGCGTGAAGGCACTCGGCTGGTGTGCGGCGACCTTCCGCACAACGCAACTTGTCGCTTTGACAGTGGTTGTGCTGATTGGTCAACGGGACTTGGCGACAGCCGCCGAGCCGTTGCGCACCCAGATCGACCGGTTGATTTCCTTTCAAACCCCCGGTTACGACCAGCTTGCAGCCCCGGTTGCAACCGATGACGAATTCCTGCGGCGGATCTACCTCGACCTGGTCGGGACGATCCCCACAACGGCCGATTCTCGGGCGTTTCTCGCTGACACCGAACCCGCCAAGCGGGAAAAACTCGTCGACAAGCTGCTAGCGACGCCGGAACACGCTCGACACATGCAGCGAACGTTCGACGTGCTTCTGATGCGACGACTGCCGCAAAAGAACGTGCCGATCCCTGAATGGGAAAAATTTCTCCGCGATTCGTTCGCGCAGGGCAAGACCTGGGATCAGATCGTCCGCGAGGTGCTGACGGCTGACGGCGCCGACCCGGCGAACCGGGGCCCGGCCCGATTCTATCTCGACCGCGAAGGCGACGTGAACCAGATCACGCGCGACATCGGCAAGTTGTTTCTGGGGGTCAACCTCGATTGCGCCCAGTGTCACAATCATCCGCAGATCGACGACTACCATCAGCAACACTACTACGGCATCTCGGCGTTCTTCATTCGCAGCTTCGTGATGACCGACAAGGAGAAGCGTGTCATTTTCGCCGAGAAGGCCGACGGTGAAACGACGTTCGAGTCAGTGTTCGAGATCCGCGACAAGGTCTCGAAAGGCCCAAAGAGTGCCGGGATGCGCCTCTTCGAAGGACTGACGATCTCGGAACCGAAGTTCGACAAAGTCGAAGACGCGTATCTCGTGAAGCCCGACGAGAAAGACAAAACCGTTCGTCCCGTGCCGCGCTTCAGCCGGCGGGTCAAATTCGCCGAATGGGTCGCCTCGACCGACAATCGCCGTTTCTGCCGGACGACCGCCAATCGCCTGTGGGCGCTGCTTCTCGGGCGCGGGATCGTCCATCCGGTCGATCTCGATCACTCCGACAATCCTCCCTCGCATCCGCTGCTGCTCGCTCTGCTGACCGAAGAGATCGCCGCGCGAAATTTCGATTTGAATTCGATGATTCGCGAGATCGTCCTCAGCCAGACTTACCAGCGCTCCAGTCGGAGAATGGCTGCGCCCGATGCACCTGAACCTAAGGACGAGCAGTTCGCCGTTGCGCAGCTCAAGGCACTTTCGCCAGCCCAGTTCGCCTGGGGGGTGATGCAGGCGACCGGCGAGACCGACGTGCAGCGCGCCGCGCTGGGCGACAAGCTGACCGAAGAGTCGCTGCACGCCGCTCTGGTCGGCCACGAGCAACGGTTCACGCAATTGTTCGGTGGCGACCCGGGGGTTCCGCAGACGGGATTCGAATCGACGGCCAATCAGGTGTTGTTCCTGGCCAATGATCCGGCGATCGGGAGTTTCCTGCAGCGCAAGAACGGCAACCTGACCGACCGGCTGCTCAAGCTTTCGGAAGACAATCCGGCGGCCATCGCCGAAGAGCTGCACCTCAGCACGTTGACGCGGCTCCCGACACCCGACGACGTGCAGGACGTGCAGACTTATCTGGTTGGCCAGACGGGAGAGGCCCGCGAGGCTGCCATTCGCGAATTGATTTGGGCCATGATTTCGTCCAGCGAATTTCGGTTCAATCACTGATCGATCCTGCCCGACCCGTTGTTGCGGGTGGGGTGTACGACATGTGGAGCATTCCCATGCGATGCCGCTATGCCTGTCAGACCGCTGAACACGTCTCCCGCCGCTCGTTTCTGCAAGGCGCGGCCGGCGCTCTCGGCGCGATGAGCTTCGGTGGGATGACGACGGCCCACGCCGCACGCGAGCTGGCGTCGGCCCAGAAGCAAGTGGTCGTCTTCTGGCTCTCTGGTGGGGTCAGTCAGCTCGAAACCTGGGATCCCAAGCCCGACACCGACACGGGAGGGCCGTTCCAGGCGATTCCTACGTCGGTCCCCGGCGTCCACATCTCGGAGTTGTTGCCCTACAGCGCGCAGCAGATGCACCACCTGGCCCTCATTCGTGGCGTCAACACCGCGGAGGATGATCACGGCAAAGGGGCCCACATCATGCTCACGGGGCATCGCGAAACGCCCGGATTCGAGTATCCGTACATCGGCTCGGCCTTTTCGTCGCTCCTGTCGCCTGCCGACAGCCCGCTCCCCGGT
>JAGVKR010000296.1 GCA_020050375.1 Planctomycetales bacterium | reverse complement strand
GCGCGTGCAGTCGGAGATGAGTCGGCTCGAAGAGAAGCTGGCGCGCATCGCCCGCGGTGAAGAACCGGCTGAGTCGTACCGGCGCGCGGCGTGAGGCGGCGCTCTTTTGCATTGTCGCCTTTCGCTCCGCGAAAGGGCGCGTTCTTTCGCGGAGCGAAAGACGACACTCACTGATGCGTCTCACCGCGAAACGAGACAGCGCGCTTTGACGGCGTGGTGGTCTTTCATCTATGCTCGAGCTCAGCTTTACGATTCACATTCTACGGCACTGTCATGTCACTCGAACGCTACAGCCGACAGATTCTGTTCCACGGCATCGGTGAAGAAGGGCAGCGCCGGATCTCACAGGGGCGTGTGTTGCTGTGTGGATGCGGCGCGCTGGGGAGCGCCATCGCCGATGGACTGACGCGGGCGGGTGTGGGTTTTCTTCGTTTGGTCGATCGCGATTTCGTCGAGCTGAGCAACCTGCAGCGGCAGGTGCTGTTCGACGAGCAGGACATCGCCGAGCAGCTTCCCAAAGCGATCGCCGCGGGAAGGAAACTGGCGAAGATCAACAGCTCGGTCGCCCTCGAACCCATCGTTGCCGACATCGATCATACGAACATCCTCAAGCTGGCCGAGGGGGTCGATCTGATTCTCGACGGGATGGACAATTTCGAGACCCGGTTCCTGATCAACGACGCGGCGCTGGAAACGAAAAAACCGTGGATCTATGGGGGCTGCATCGGCAGTCACGGGCAGGTGCTGCCGATTTTTCCCGGCGAGACCGCCTGCCTGCGGTGCCTGATCGGCGACGTTCCCGGACCGGGGATGACTGAAACGTGCGACACGGCGGGGGTCATCGGTCCGGCGGTCAATGTCGTCGCCGCCCTGCAGGTGGTCGCAGCGCTCAAATTTCTCGCCGGTCGGCGCGACCTGCTCGAACCTTCCCTGATGATTGTCGACGTGTGGGATGGAACGCTGCGGAAGATGAGCGTTGCCAGTCTCCGCGAGCAATCGAACTGCCCCGCCTGTGTGGAGGGAGAGCGCGAATGGCTCTCCGGGCGAAAGGGCTCGCAGTCGACCGTTCTTTGCGGCCGCAATGCGGTGCAGATCTCCCCCCCCGAGAAGCGATCTCTCTCGTTCGCCGAGCTGGCCCCTCGGCTGCAAGCGGCTGGCGATGTGTCGTACAATCAGTTCCTGCTGCGGTTGACGCTCGCGGGAGGCGAACAGCAGATCACGCTGTTCCCCGACGGGCGCGCGATCATCAAGGGGACGGACGACGTGACGGTGGCCCGTGCGCTGTATGCAAGATTCGTTGGTACGTGATGAATGGGTTCAAGGAGACCGCGAAGTGATCTTGTTGCCCATGATCTCCACGGATACGATTCAGTAATGATCCTTATTCGCTTTCCCAATGATGCCACCGAACGACGGGCGTTGGGCTACCTTGCCGGGCGCTTCTCGTTCAAGACATGGGCAAACGGCGAGACACTTGTGCCCGAAGGCGCCCTCGCGCACCTTGCGGTTGAGGGAATCTCGTTTGCCGTGAAAGGGCCAGCGACGTATGAGCTTCTTTGTCCGCCCCGCTGTCCCCGACGACTGGCCGACGATCGTCGACTTCAACTGCCGGCTGGCGCTGGAATCGGAAGGGAAGCGGCTGGACCGGGCCGATGTTGAGCCGGGGGTGAAGGCACTTCTGGATGATCCGCGGAAGGGGCGGTACTTCGTGGCTGTTGTGGGGGAAGAATACGAACATCGAACATCGAACATTGAACGCCCAACTTCGAACAAGGCTGCTTCGACGTTCGATGTTGGAAGTTCAATGTTCGATGTTCAATCGTCCCTGGGCGCGACCCCCCCTGGCCCCCCCTTCCTAAGGGGGGGAGAGCGCGTGGTCGGGCAATTGATGCACACGTTCGAGTGGAGCGACTGGCGGAACGGCGATATCTGGTGGCTGCAAAGCGTCTACGTTCATCCCGACTATCGCCGATTGGGAGTGTTCCGAGCGCTCTTCGACCATCTTCGACAGGAAGCCGAGACCGACCCGAATGTCGTCGGTCTGCGCCTTTACGTCGAAGACCAGAACACCAAAGCCCACGCGACTTACGAGAAGCTGGGATTGAAACCCGGCGGATATTTCGTCATGGAACGGATGATCCGCCGCAGCGAATTGTTGTGACGGAGTAGGCTTGAGGCTTGAGACCCGAGGCTTGAGGGAAAGACGAGCTTGGGCATGCATTCTTCCGCAAGCCTCAAGCCTTAGGCCTTCGCGCGGCTGATCTATCCACTCTTCGGTCCGATGGATAGTCTTACGCCATCCACGGCGCGGTCGCACAGGAGGGAGCCTGCATGCAGGACATTGATGTCGGCGTTTATCTCACCACGTACAGCACGCTCGCCTCGACGCTGGCGGGAGCGTTCGGGTTTCTCGTCGCGGTCGTCCTCTATGTGATGCAGGGGATCAATGCCCACATCAGCAATTGTGCCGCCGCACTCGTGGCGGGGAGCCCCGCCGACCGGAATCGGCTCCAGCAATTGCAAAGCAGCGGCAAGTGGGACGAAATCATCAGCCTGCACGCGCATGCGGGGCAACAGAATCCCGAAATGGCGAAGGACGAGAACCGGGTGATGGACGAGCAGTTTCAGGAAATGCGGCGGGCGGTGGCGCGGCTCGTCACGCTCCGCCGGGAGCTGAGCCAGGCGATGTATTCCACCGGCTTCGTGATTCTGGCCTCGATCATCAACATGCCGCTGACGGTTTTTTTCCTCCACCCCACCTCTCCCATCGCCGTCACGATGCTGACGCTGACGATCGTTTGCGCTATGTTCTGCATCCGCGGTTACTTCCGCCTGATGTTGTCGGTCGTCGAAGCGTGACGTGGGGCTTGAGGCCTGCGACTTGAGGGAGAGACGGCCGCAAGCCTCGTTCTGCCGACGATCGTCGCGGGAATAGCATCGTGCAAAGTCCGACGAATCGGCCCGTTTTTCCGCTCTTGTCCAGAAGGGCCGGGTTCTGGTAGAACCCCCGCCTCACTTCCACCCTCTCAGTATTTCCATTGGACAAGCCAGTTTGTGGCTGAGTTCGCGGTCGTCCCACGACGGCGATCCCGCTGCGCCTTCGATCAATTCCGGCCTCGCCTCACTCAACCGGGTTTCAACCAGAAGCACACGAAAAGAAGCGGTTTCGGAGCTCAGCCTTCCGGGGCGCCAGTCCCGCGTCTCCCTGACCCCTGACCCCCGAATCCTGAATCCTATCTCCCTCCTTTCCAGGAGTTGCGTCATGGAAGACGCGCGTCGCGGTCGTTTGGCCCGCCGGTTGTCGGCGGCGGTCATTGCCGTTCCCGTCGTCTGGGCGGTTGTCGCTCATGCCGTCGGAAGTCCTC
>JAGVKR010000123.1 GCA_020050375.1 Planctomycetales bacterium | reverse complement strand
CGCGACCAGATCGTCGACGGAATCGGCATGATCGGGGAATCCGGCCAGGCCGATGCTGGTCGTGACCGAGATCGGCTCCCCTTCGAAATCGATCGGCGTCTCGCGGAGATTGCTGCAGATCGATTCACCAATCCGCCGGGCCGCCTCGATCGGCAGTCGTGGAAGGAGAACAGCCAACTCTTCACCGCCGTAGCGGGCGACAAAGGGATTCGCACCGGGGAAGCGATCGGCGACACGGACATTCTGGACGCATTCGCGGACGAGCGCGGCGGCCCCGCGCAAAACCGCGTCGCCACCGCGATGCCCATAGCGATCGTTGATCGATTTGAACCGGTCGAGATCGAGCAGCAGCAGCGACAACGGGTTTCGACTGGACCGCGCACTCTCCATCTCCTGCGCGATCTGGCGGTCGAAGCTGCCCCGATTGGCCAATTGCGTCAGCGCGTCGATTCGCGCCTGACGGGCAACGACGGCGTGATTCACGATGCGGGGGATCAGTTCTGCCAGCAGCGACCCCGACCAGGTGGCCAATTGCTGCTGCGCGACCGAAAAATCCTGCGCTTGCCGGCGCGTGAACACCAAGAGCCCGATGGTCCGCTCTTCCTGCAGGATGGGGATGAGCATCGCCGCACCGAACGGGCCTTTGAGCTCCGCCTGCTGCAGGTCGCCGGCCGAGTAGTACGCTGGTTTGTCAAGCGCCATGGCGGTGACGGCGAGCCGGTCTTCGGAGGGATACCATTGTTCTTTCACGCCGGCCGGAAGCGCTGCGCCGCATCGGACCAGCGCACGGAACTGGGGCGCCTGATTGCGGCTGGAAAGGAACAGAGTGGCCCGGTCGGCCTGAATCTTGGCGGCGGCCTGCTCGACGAATTCTCCGATCATCCGCAGCGGGGACTCGAAATTCCGATCGGCAATGCTCCGCAACGAAAGCATCTCGTCACGCGATTGCAGCTCGTGCTGACGCGACTCCAGCCGCCAGCGGTCACGGAGGCTGCCCGAGACGGCCGACAGGACGCGGGCCGTTGATTCAAGCTGCCTGGGCCAATCCCCGATCTGACACAAAAGCCCCGTCGTGACAAACGAGCCGAAGAGCTCCTCCTGACTCCCGATTCCGAACAAATACAATTCGCGGATCTTGATTCGGGCGGCGTGCGGGAGGCTGCCCCACAGCCGGCTCGACTGCAGCAGCTCGCCCGCCAGGACGACCGGCTCACCGCGCAAGAGACGCGAATGGAACACCCGATCGACTTCGATCCCTCCCGGGGACGTCGCCGTCAGCCCCGTGCTCTGCTCGATCGACCAGCCGGACGGACGGGAGCGCAGACAGGCAGCGCAACCTTCGTCGAAGTTCGGCGCCAGCCGCCGCAGCAGATTCTTCAGAGCCTGGCCGCAATCCGATTCGCTCAGGAACTCGCGCAGCACCTGGTTTTCGTGCGTCGTCAGCGAGCGGTCGCGCCGCGCGGCGATCAATTCGCTTTCGACGCCGGACATGTCGCGATGACACTGCTCGCGCTCACGCCGCGCCAGATTCATCCGATGCATGTGCAGGACGTACTGCAACAGGCAAATGACCGCGAGCGCCACGACGAATCCGCCGGATACACTGCTGTGCACGAAATCAATCAGGGCGGAAACAGGCAGCAGAAACAACGGCAGCCTCCGGACCAGGGTCGCTGACACCAATCACCAACCGGCTACACAACCGTAGCATAGAAAAACGACGGCATGGCCGAGGCTTGGGAGTTTCCCGGGCAGTTCCCCACGCAGATGGGTCGTGACGACCGCAGCGGTTGGGACAGCAGGCGAATCCCCCTCAAGCCAGCTATTCGTGCAGGCGGAACAGCCGTTTGAGGGCATCCATCAGGCCGTGAGGCGTCCCTTCGCGCGCCTCGTCGCGGAGCGCTTCGAGCGGCGGATGAAGGAGCTTGTTCACCATCTGCTCGATGGTCCGCTCGATTTCGCCGCGGTCGGGCTCGAGATGCGGGAGCCGCGCGAAAAGACGTGCCGTCTCCTGATCGACGACGGAACGCCACTGCTCGCGGAGCCGCTTGACGATCGGGCCCGTGGCGCGGTGATAAAGGCCCGCCATGAATTTCTCGGTTTCCTGATCGACGATCACGAGCGCCTTTTCGACCTCTCTTGCGCGTGACTTTCGATTGTCCTCGCAGATCTTTTCAAGATCATCGATGGAGCACAGGAAGACATTGTCGTCCAGATCGCGGATTGCGGGGGCGAAATCGCGGGGAACCCCGAGATCGAGGATGAAAACGGGCTTTTCTCCGGTCGCCTTTCGGATCCGTCGAAACCGTTCGATTCCAACAAGGCACGGATCGGCTCCGGTCGTGCTGACGATCACATCGGCCTCGGCCAGGCATTCGTCGAGTTTTTCGAAGGGCCGCACCTTGCCCCCCCATTCGCTGGCGAGTGCGGTGGCCCGTTCCGAAGTGCGGTTGGTGACGAGAATCTCCGAGGCTCCCGCCTCCTTCAGATACCTGAGCGTCTCGGCCGCCATCTCACCGGCGCCGATGACCAGCACTGTCTTGTCGTCGAACCGGTCGAAGATTTTGCGGCCGAATTCGGCCACCGCGACGCTGGCGATCGACACGCGCCCCTCGGCCAGCGCCGTCTCGGTTCGCACGCGTTTCGAGACGTTGATCGCGCGTTGGAACAACTCGTTCGTGAGCGGGCCACTCGCGGAATTCGCCTGAGCCTGCGAGTAGGCCTCTTTCACCTGGGCGACGATTTGCGGCTCGCCGAGGACCATGCTGTCGAGGCTCGAAGCCACCTGAAACAGGTGCCGGACCACGTCCGGCCCGGTGCGCTCGAGGAGGTCGTCGAAGAACTCGGTGAGCGGAACGCGGTGAAACTCGGCGAAGAACTGGGCCACGTCCTGGTGTGAGGGAATCTGCGCCGGGTCCTCTTGTGCGGTGTAAACTTCGACCCGGTTGCAGGTCGAGAGCACGACCCACTCCGCCCGCGGAAAGGCCGAGCGCAATGCGGCATACGCTTTCGGAATCTGCGCCGGCGGAAACGCCAGCCGCTCCCGAAGACTGAGATTCGACGTGTGGTGATTGCAGTAGACGACTTGAAGGTTCACGCGCGGCCCCCTCTGGATTCGATCGCGTGGCGAGCGCGCGGGGAATCTTCTTTGAGCGAACCGTGAATGCTGCCGGTCACGACCTGGAGGCCCAGCAGCGTGACGAGCAGAAATCCGCAGCCACTGACAGTCAGCCAGGCCACCTGCCGCCCGCTGGGGACATGAGGCGAAACGAGCCGTGCGAACAGCCCTCCGAACAGCAGCCAGACGACACCACTGACGATCACCGCCGGGTCGGCGAAACCGACGCTCGATGTGCCAGAGCCGGGTCGCAGCGCGAGGTAGGCGCCGCTGGCGAATCCCAATGTGAGGAAAAAGTAAGTCAGGATCATCGACCAGCGGTTGATTTGAGCGAGGCGGGGAAGGCTCGGGATTCGGAATCCGGACGGTTCGGCGTGGCGCGTTTTCAGACGATGGTGTTGCACCAGGTACATGATTCCCGAGATCAGCCCGGCTGCACCGGTCGCCATCCCAAAGACGAGCAACGACGCATGAAAGATGCCTTTCAGGCGACGGGCTTGATCGGCTGTCAACATCGCGCTCGGCTCCTGGCTGAGCAGATAGGTGCTGGCCACGAGCAAGAGGACGACAGGCAGCGCAAAGACCCCCACCGCCAGGTCCTGCCGTGACAATGTGAGAAACAGCGTCAGAAACAAGTAGAGCAGCACGAGCAACCACGCCAGCACCAGCATCCAGTCGTGCGTTGAAGCCAGCAGTGGCGGCAGATGAGTCGCCTGGACGCGGTTGAGCAGATACCAGGTGTGCGCCACGAGGCCGGCGACCGCGAAACTCACTCCTACGAATCGGCTGACCCGGCTTTTGCCCAGTAGACGCGACAATTCGAGCGCGAACGCCACCGCGTAACTGGCGAGAAAGCAAAAGACGGTGACGTGGGCCATGACGAAAATGACGGGAGCGGGAAACGATCGAATCAGGGAGGGCTGGTCAGTTGATTATACTGCCGATGCGGGGCGGCAGACAGAGGGAGAGAC
Source organism: Planctomycetales bacterium (assembly GCA_020050375.1). Taxonomy (GTDB): domain Bacteria; phylum Planctomycetota; class Planctomycetia; order Planctomycetales; family Planctomycetaceae; genus SIAF01. Next base: position 1,447 of record JAGVKR010000123.1, on the reverse strand, counting down.
GGGGAGACAGAGAGACGAGGAGACTTCCGCTATAGCCTGCGGTTTTGATTTAGTCGACTGGCTCACAAGGCACTCGGCTGCGCCTTGCGTCTAAACGGGCATTGAGTTTCTGACGGTCTGATCTCTGTCGTTCTGACCCCCGACCCCCGACCCCTGACCCCTGATTCCTGAATCCTGAATCCTGAATCCTTTCGCACCGCGAATCGCTCAGGCGTCTTGCGCTTCCAGGCCGTACTCCTCGATCTTCTTATGCAACGTGTTGCGGTTGATGCCCAACCGCAGGGCGGCCTTGGTTTGAATCCCCTGGCATGCCTTCAGCACCTGCTGGATCAATTCGCGCTCAACCTGCGAGACGATCCGCTCGTAGAGATTGGTCGTCGCTTCGCCGGCGGCGATCATTCCCTGTGACACAAGCTCGCGGCAGAGCGTTTCCGGATTGCGGGCGCCGGTCCGCGAGAATCGGACGGGAGCCCCTCCGCGAACGTGAGGCGGGAACAAGTCGAGGCTCAAGTGCCCGTCGCGCGAAAAGACAATCGCCCGTTCGATGTAGTTCTGCAGCTCACGGACATTTCCCGGCCAGGCATAACGCTGCAGAGCCGCCAGCGCTTCTTCCGAGATGGTGCTGACGGAGACGTTGTTCGATTGCGCGTACTTGCGGACAAAGAACTCAACCAGCAAAGGGATGTCGCCGGCCCGTTCGCGCAAGGGGGGAATCACGATCGGGACGACATTGAGCCGGAAGTACAAATCGTCGCGAAAGCGGCCGGCGTCGATTTCATCGAGCAGATCACGATTTGTGGCGGCAACAACACGGCAATCGACGCGAATCGTCCGATTGTCACCCACGCGCTCGAATTCCTGCTCCTGCAGCACGCGCAGCAACTTGACCTGCAATGTGTAGCTGACCGAGTTGATCTCGTCGAGGAAGATCGTTCCCCCGTGCGCTGCCTCGAAGCGCCCCGTGCGATTCTCGTTGGCGCTCGTGAAGGCCCCTTTGACGTGACCGAACAATTCGCTTTCAAGCAGGCTCTCGCTCAGAGCCCCGCAGTTGACGCGAATGTAAGGACCGCCGGCGCGCGGGCCGAGCTCGTGCACGGCGCGGGCGATCAGCTCCTTTCCCGTCCCTGTCTCGCCGGTGAGCAGGACCGTGGCGGAACTGGAAGCCACCTGCCGCGTGACTCGGACCACTTCCTCCATGGCCGGGCTGCGGCCGATCAAGCCGGCCAATCCGAGCGTCTCTTTCGTGTTGTCCGTCTGCGATGTCGCCGCACCCATCAGGTCGTCTGCCAATCGAAAAGTGGGCCAAAAGAGCCGCCCACTCCAGCCGCGAGCGTGCCATTATTGTAGGCAACGTAGGTGGTTTCGTGAAGTGGCCCGGACGCATTTTTGCTTTTTTGAGGCTTCTTTGCATACAGATGCCGGTTTTTTTCATATGGATTGCTTGTAT
>JAGVKR010000808.1 GCA_020050375.1 Planctomycetales bacterium | reverse complement strand
GATCCCCACTCTTAAAGTAAACCGCCCTCCTTCGATCGATTTCCGAGTAAGGCTTTTTACACCCTGATAAGGATGTGAACGGGTTGTACGGAAGAAACGCTGCAGGATTCTTCAACGTTGAGTGAGCGATAGCGTCGTGACACTCTTTCCTGTGAATTCGGAGGACTCTTCGGGACATCGGAACTCGACATTCGCGGCATCTCGCAGTCAACGTGTCCCCACAAGACTCGTTGTCTACCAATGTGTCTGGAATGATCGGCGAGGGCAAAGGTATCAATTGGACGGCATCCGGCGTTGCATCTTCAGCCTCGGGTGCACTCTGTTTCGACTGATCACCGGGGAATTTGCGTTCCCCGGAGAGTCGGCGGCTGAGAAGATCAAGGCCCGCCAGCAGGGAGCCGCCCGCCGCATCCGAAGCTTTCGAGCCGACGCGCCAAAGCCATTGGAAGCGGTCGTGTCCAAAATGATGGCCCCCGATCCCGATCATCGATTCCAGACGGCACGGGAAGTCGCCGAGGCGCTCACACCTTTTTGTCGCCCGGACGAATTCGCTGCATCGCAATTCATTTCGAAGCCATCCGGCGAGGCATCGTCGGCTCACGGAATTCAACCCAGTGACGATCCCCGCCTGAAACAGTTCTTCGCGCACCTGGCAAACCAGGCCGCTGACGAACCCCCGGCGCATCATGAGCCGAAAGTCCGGGTGCCGCTCTTGAGTCGCCGAACCCGGCTGCTCGTGTTTGCGGGCGCCGGAAGTCTGCTGCTCCTGATCGCCGGATGGCACTGGGCCGGGGAGACGACGCTCACAGTCGACTGGCCACCGACCGACAGACGGCAGGCAACGTTGACGATCAACGGTCGCGACATCGCAGTTCCTGCCGACCGGGAAGTCCGCGCGTCGGGGCGCTCGGGCCATTGGGAAGTCCGCCTGACTCGTGCTGGATACGAGCCGATCAACAAGTCGCTCGATCTGACATTTGGTGAACAACGGCTCTTTTCCCCCGAATGGCGTCCATTGCCCGAAACGGTGCGGCGTGAAGAATTTTCGACGCTCAAGCGGCGAGTGGCGGAATCCGCGTCGACCAACTCGCCTGAATCGCAGGTAATCGGGTTGCGGCCTGAATTGATTCGCTTTCGGGCCAAATACGCCGTCACCGACGAAGCCAGGGGCGCAACGGCCTTGCTGGCGAAGCTCCCTTCACCGCTCGATCGGCTGTCGCGCGAAAGCATTCCCGAGGCTGCGCTGCGGCAGGCCGGGTTGGGTGATCCGAGACAGGCCCCTCCAACGATCTTCTCCATTCTCGGAGTGGGGCGATTCGCGTGCTGGAATCGCGTCGTTTCACTCGCGATCAGCCACGACGCCCGCTGGATTGCCGCGGCGAGTGTCGACGGCACCGTTCGAATCTTCGATCGGCAGACGGCGACCGAGCGACACGTGCTTCGAATCTCGTCCGATCCCCGCGAGATCGCATTCAGCCCGGTGGACGACATCCTGGCCGTTGCGGGAAGTCGACGGGAAGTGACCCTTTGGAGCGCCGTTGATGGAAATTTGAAAGCGACACTGCGCGGCGCCGGCGATCCGCTGGCCTTTAGCCTCGATGGCAAACTCCTTGCGGCAGGGGGCCGCCGTTCGGAAGTTGTGATCTTCGACGCCGGCACCGGAAAGATCCACCGCACGCTCGCGGGACACCCCGGCGGTTCGCCGCGCATTTTGCTGTTCAGCCCCGATGGACATCGTCTGGTGTCGCAAGGCACCGATGCATCGGTCGCGCTCTGGAATGTCTCTTCCGACGGCGAGCCGCGTCGATTCCTGCGATCGTTCCGACCGCGGTTCAGTCCCGACGGAAGCCTGCTCGCGACCGGGTCGGGGGATGGCGATCTGCGACTTTGGGAGACAGCCGACGGAAAACTTCAACGAACTCTGCGGCGTGGCGGTGATCCTCTCGGCTTTGCTCCGGATGGCCGATCTCTGGTTTCGTATCGTGGCGGCCGCGCGATCGTCTGGAACCCCGCCACCGGCGACGAGCGGCGCGTGCTGACCGGCGTGCCGGCCCTCGCGGCACTCAGCCCCGATGGAACGACGCTGGCCGCCGCGAACCCGAACGCGCAGGACATGCGGTTCTGGAACCTGCAAACTGGCGCGTCAATTTCGGTCGCGAGCCACCAGGGTCCGATTGCGTCTCTGGCATTCACGCCTGATTCGTCTCGTGCGATCAGTGCCGGAACCGACCATGTCATTCGGCAATGGAATCCGTCCACGGGCAGCGAGGAGTCCCCCGTTGAGCCAGGCTGGGGACCGGTCGCCTGCGATCCCGATGGCCGACTGGTCGCGATCACACGGCAAGGCAAGGTCGAGCTGTGGGATGTGACGGCGCCGGGGCAACCGATTCGCGTGCTCGAGGGCGAGACGCCCGACCTCCTGCAGTTGGCCTAGTCGCCCAACGGCCGGCTGATCGCCGGATGCGGGGGCGCACGATTCCTGAAGAGTGCTGCGCGAATCTGGGAGGCGGACAGCGGATGCGAACTGGAGAGCGAGAACGATCAGACCGGTGCGATGCGGTTGCTGGCCTTCGGTTCCAGTGGTTCGCGCCTGAGCACGCTTGGCGATAGTCGAAAGGTGGTCTTGTGGGATACCGCCAAGCGAACCGTGGCGCAGACGCTCGACGGCGCTCCGGAACGGCCGCTCGCGCTCACATTCGATCGGGGGCGGCGGATGTTGGCCGCCGCCGGAACAGCCGACACAGTCACACTCTGGGACTTGCAGTCGCGCGTTCCGCGATCAGTGTCGTTTCCAGCAAAGTCGGGCATTCGTCATCTCACCTTCGGGCCGGACGGTCACTACCTCGTCGTTGCCGCCACGGGAGGGGTCCTGATTCGGGATGTTGCCAGCGGAAACCTGTTGCGAACGCTGTCGTGCAAACCGGGGGCGCCGACCTGGGTGAGCCTGAATCCGGCAGAAAATCGTCTGGCGGCGGTCGGCAATACGGGAACGGTCTGGATCTGGAACTGGCGGACGAAAGGCCTTCCGTCCGAAGAAGCCGATTTGAAACTTTCGATCGGTCCTTCCGGGGGGCTGATCCGACAGGTCCTCTGGAGCCTTGATGGCCGGCACCTGCTGACGGTCAACGGAAACAGCACACTCTACGTGCTGCGCCTGCCGGATGAAACGGCGGCGGATTAGGGTTTGCCCGACGAGCGGCCGTTTGTGCCGGCAAGTTGCCGCAACAATCCATCGTCGATGATCGTCCCTTTGGGAACGTGCTTGATCCCGTCCAGGACCAGTTGGACCTGCTCGTCAGTGCAGTTGAGATTCAACTGCTCAAGGCGATGCGCCACGGCGCGGCGCCCGCTGTGCCGGCCCAGCACCAGCTCGACACCCGGGGCGCCGACCATCTCGGGGCGAAATGGCAGATACGTATCGATATTCTTGAGCAATCCGTCCTGATGAATGCCGGCTTCGGTGGCGAAGATCGTGCGTCCGCCGATCGGCTTGTTGGGAGCCATCCGAATCCCGGTCAATTCCGAAACCAGGTGACTCAGGGCATAGAGCTTGGTGGTATCGATTTTCGCCTCGCGGCCGTACTGATCCTGATGCAGGGCGAGCGCCATGGCGACCTCTTCGAGACAGGCGTTGCCTGCCCGCTCGCCAATGCCGTTGATCGTGCACTGCACGACGTTCGCTCCTTCGTCGATCGAGGCGAGCGTATTGGCGACCGCCAGGCCCAGGTCGTTGTGATAGTGAACGGCCAGCAGCACCTTGCCGATATTCGGGACGTTGTCTTGAATATGCCGGATGAAGTGCCGCGCCTTCTCGGGTGTGAGGATTCCAACCGTATCCGGAAAGCCGATCGTCGTCGCGCCGGCGTCAATCGCTTCGCGGTAGACCTCGGTGAGGTAACTCAATTCGGTGCGGCTGGCATCTTCGGGACTGAACGCGACGATGTCGAACTTCTCAGCCGCATAATGGATCGTGTCGGTGATGATCGACAGAATCTCGGCTTCACTCTTCTGCAGCTTGTACTGCCGATGCAGTGGGCTGGTGCCGACGAACAGGCTGACTCCCCGCTTGTGCGACGGATTGCCGGCCAGGGCCTCGTAGGCGGCGTCAACGTCGGATTTGACGGTCCGACAGAGCGACGTCAACACCGGCTTTTTGACCTTGCCAACCATCTGCCGGATGGCCTCGATCTCGCTGGGAGACGAGGCGGCAAAACCGGCGTCGAGTGAGTGGACTCCGGCCTCTTCCAGCGCCAGTGCGATCCGCAACTTGTCTTCGGGCTCGAGCGTCGCCCCCGGCATCTGCTCGCCGTCGCGTAGCGTCGTGTCGCTGAACAGCACCGCCCCGCTCTTGCGATGATGGTTGATGATCGCCTGCTTGACCACTCCTTTGACCTGACGCTGGACGCGGCGGAAGAGGCGGGGCAATGGCATAGGGGGCAATGCGTCGAGGATGAAGGATCGAAGATAGAGGATAGAAGTTCGAAAGGCAGACGTGCCCGCCAAGCCCACCGGCAGTGCCCGGTGTGTCCCGCCAGCGGTTTCATTTCTTGTCGTATTTCTCGGCGAGCAGGGTCTTGACGTCAACGACCGATGCGTTGCGGTTGGTCACCTTCCCTTCGGCGTCGACCAGAAACATGGTCGGGAGCGAGATGATTCCGAACGAGCGGGCGGGAGCGCTTTCCAGCGCGCCCGGCTCGTAAATCTGCGGCCACTTCACCTTGTTCTTATCGAGATACGGGCCGACGACCTCTTTCGTCGCATCGAGATTGACGCCGATGACTTCGAACCCCTTGCTCCGGTACTCGTCGTGGAGGGTCTTGATCTGCGGGAGGTCCGTCGCGCAGAGCTTGCTGGTCGTATCCCAGAAGAGCACGAGCACGATCTTCCCGCGGAATTGCTTCACGTCGATATTTCCGTTTCCGGCGAGCGCCGCCCCGGACAGAGACAGCATCTTGTCGTCGAGATCGATGCGCTGCAGGGCACCCGCCGCCTTGACGGCGGCGGCCGAGTCGGCGTGCTCACTGACGATTCGCTGATACCATTTTTTCGCCTTGTCGAGCTTGCCCCCGAATTCGAGTGCGACGGCCAACTGGTGCGAGGCTTCCGGAGCGTCTTCCGCATTCGGGTATTCATCCAAAAATGCTTCGAGGTCTTTGAGCCAGGTGGCGTGCACTTTTTGCAGTGAGTCGTTGTCGTTTTTGGAGTCCTGCATCGCGGCGGCGTATTCCGCCAGCATCCAGCGGTATCGGGCCACCGGCACCAGCGGTGACTTGGGCGCCGCCTTGGCAATCGTGGCTTCGACCTGCTTCAGACGGGCGACCCCGGTGGGATAATTCCCCGATTGGACAGCGGCGGCGACCGTGTCGAGCAATTGCCTCGTCCACTGGGCACGCTCGTCCTCGGTTTTCGATTCGTTGTTCAGATTGATCAATACCGCTTCGATCTGCTTGTAGTATTTCTCGAAGGCGGGTTTACCGGCATTGAGAGCCGGCGGACTCTTCATCAGCGTTTCGAGCTCCTTGACCAGCTCCTGCGCTTTTTGCGAGACGGCCGACGCATTGACCGACGGATTGTCCGACGAGCCGGCCCCCAGGGCGTGGAACATGACCAGTCCCGCAGCCAACTCCTGAGTTCCTTCGAGCGGTTGCGGGAGCATCGTCATCTTCCAGACGTCGCCGATGCGGATCAATTCTCCGACGTTGACCAGCCCCGGTTGCTGGGGATTGCCCGACTCAACGATCGCCATCACATTCTCGTAGACGTAAAGATCGGAATCGGTTTTGTAGCTGTCGGCGGGGATCACACCGGGCGGGGAGGCGTCGAATCGCAACCACACGGTCTTGGCGTGAATGATTTTGGATCCGGTGACGTTCTTGCGAAGCTTCGCCGCCGGGTCGGAGACCGAGGCGAGCAGTTTGGCCTCAAGCGGCCCTTTGATCCCCAATTCCTTGAGATCATTTTTGTTGATGAGCAAAGGGGCAAGCAGCGAGGCGTCCTGGCTGACCAGGGCCCTCACGGCGAACCGGCTGACTTCTTCGGCGGAAATCGACTTCCAGGTGTCGATCTTGCCGGATTCATTGCTGTCCACCCCCCAGCGCGTCCCGCCGAGGTTGAACCACCGCGACTGATCGATCTTGCGATTCCAGTTGGAGTCGATGTCGCGATAGACCTCGAGTCCCGCACGAAAATAGCTGTACTGGTCGACGTCGCCGTCGCCGTTGGTATCCATGAATCGACGCAGAGTCTGCCCGGCAGGGCCGGTCACCACCCATCCCGAAGCCTTGCCGTCGTTGATGAGTTTGACGTTGCACTGCTTGTACGTTTTGGGGTCGGGGATGTCGTATTCGACATCCCCGTTCTGCGGACGAAACTTCGTGAAGACCTGCTCGACGTTCGGTGCGTCGGCCGCCCGACCAACCTGAACCGCCTGCGTCATGCCGATGATCGCTGCGCACAACATCGTCAACCCGACGAACAAAGATTTCCGGGTTCGCATCAGATTCCACTCCATTCGATGATTCAAGCGGCCAGCCTCCTTACCGACCGGGATTCTACAATAAGTTCCGGCTACAGGTCATCAGCAGATTTGACGGGCGCGAGCGGCGGGCACACGATACACCTTGCCAGCGGCGACTGGCGGGTGCCGGGGTCAAAGCGGCAAATCCATCGGCAGCGTCAAATGCAGTCCGTTGAATCGATTCGAATCGGCGGTCGGCCGGCTCAATCCGCAAGCGTGGCCCCGTGGCCGACGACGGGGCCACACTCGCGATCTGGTTCCGGCTGTACCTTCACTCCTTCGATCGGGCTACACGCTGCGACCCGTGATCACCCGCGCCGCTT
>JAGVKR010000619.1 GCA_020050375.1 Planctomycetales bacterium | reverse complement strand
CTGCGTTGTAATCTGAGCCGCATTCGGCCTCAGGCAGCTCCGGTGCATTCGCTGTCGGTTTGCCCAGGATTTCCGGCTCAGCCCCCCGAGCTGTCTGGTAGCCGACAATCACCAACCCGATGCACAACGCACCCAGCCGCAAATGCCCGTCCATCGTCTACGCCAACTTCCAGGGAGACCGATAGGGACGTTCCAGCATCGCCAGCGCCTCGGGGTCGCCGACGATTTTCTCCAGCGAAGCGTCCCAGCGAATTTTCCGCCCCAAGCGGACGGCGATATTCCCCAGATGACAGAGTGTGGCGCTGCGATGCCCGATCTCGACGTCGCTGATCGGCGTCTTGCGCGATTTGATGCAGTCGAGAAAATTCTGCTGATGGTCGTTGCTGACTTCCAGATGAACGTCGGATGCCTTCAACGGATCCTTCAACAGCTCCGCCGGTTGACTTTCCATCTTGCCCCGATCGACGTACAGCCGGCCGGCGGTTCCGATGAATGTCGCCCCTAAGGGAATGTCCTCCTGCAATTGCCCGACCGTCAACCTGACGCCGTTCGCAAACGTGTGCGTGGCGCGGCAGGTTGAGGTCACGTCGTAGAGGCCCTTGCCGTCAAACGTCGCCGTCCCCTCGACCTCGACCGGCCCGCTGTTGTCGGCGTCGAGCGCCCATTGCGCGATGTCGATGTGATGCGCGCCCCAGTTCGTCATTTGGCCGCCGGAATAATCCCAGAAGTACCGGAAGTTGTAGTGGACCTGATTGGCATTGTAGGGGCGAAGCGGCGCCGGCCCGAGCCAGGAATCGAAGTCGAGCTCGGGCGGGGGAGCAGAATCGGCTATCTTCTGCCCGCGGAATTTGACATGGGGAATCCCCACCAGAATCTGCTGCAACCGCCCCAGGCGGCCCGACCGAATCAATTCGACCGCTTGACGAAAGAGCGGGTCGGACCGCTGCTGCGAGCCGGTCTGAACCACCCGCTTGTTATGGCGGGCCGCATCGACCATCTTCCGCCCCTCGACCACCGTCAGCGACAGCGGTTTTTCGACGAACACGTCTTTGCCGGCAGCGCAAGCGTCGATCGTCGGCAGGGCGTGCCAGTGATCGGGTGTCGCGATGATGACGGCGTCGATGTCTTTTCGATCGAGCAGGCGGCGATAGTCGCCGTACGCGTCGACCTGGCGCCCCCGCCCTTTCAAAAACGTGACGGCCTCGGCGAGATGGCTCTGATCGACGTCGCACACCGCAACGGCCTGGGAGGCGAACGACTCAACGTGGCTCATCCCGCGTCCGCCTACACCGATGTGACCGGTGCGAATGCGATCATTCGCGCCAAAGACACGGCTCGGCACAAAGCAGGGGACGGCAAACGCCGCCGCGGTTGAGGCCGCCAGGAAGTCGCGGCGGCTGACGCCCGGACGGGAGTTGGCGCTCGTTCTCGATTTGTTTCGCATGATGAACCGCACTCCCGGCCAGAGTCGAATTCGGGTCAGTCCTTGATTTCGAAAACGGTTTCATTCGCACCGCTGGAACTGACATCGGCAGTGAGGTCGGTTGTCTCTTTTTTGCTGTACTTGGCGGGCAAGAGATGCTTCGGCATTCTCGCCACCGCATTCTCCTCTGGTGAATTGTATGCGGTCGGTTTCACGATGTACTCGATCTTCGTGATGACGACCTTGTAGGAACCGGCGGGAGCCCCGTCGTTCTCACCGAACGTCGAAAGCACAAATTTGCCCTCGGCATTGGTTTTGCCGTGCGCGGCTGTGTCGCCACTGGTCGGCTGATAGAGCACCAGGGCGTCGTCCAAAGGCTCCCCCTTGTACAAGACTTTGCCGGACGCCTTGAAAACGGGGGGCCGCCCCTTGACCCATTTGTCCTTCCCGCCGGAACACCCGGCCATCGCGACCAGCCCCACCGAGGTCAAAAGCACCAGCACACGAAGGACAGTTGCGCCGCTTGAGGTCGCATGCATAGCCATAGCCCTGTTTCAACGAATCGGACGATAAATCGGGGAACGCAGCCCGGATGGAACTGCGTTCCCCGTTGAGCACCGGTCGAGGCTGGTTAGAAGTCGGAAACGGCCTCACCGCCGGACTTCGTTCCCAAAGCGCCCCAGACGCCGTAGGGACTGGAGCCGCCGGTGACTTCGGAGGACGCCTGATTCCCGCTATTGATGTTTTCACTGATGAACCGGACGGAACCATCTGCCAGGCAGGCCTGCACTCCCCCGACGTGCCGGCTGGAAGCGGTATACATCCCGCCCAGCCAATGATTATCGGCTTCCATGCAACTGGGGCCGTTAGGAGGGACCATCGTGTTGAAACGGGTGTACATGGCCGCGCCATCCGGCCAGCGTGCCCCGTGGAAGCCGTCGTCGGTATTGACAGCGACTGTATAGATCCCGTTCACAAATAGCGCGCGGCAGGCCGCCGGACTGCTCGCGGGATCGCCACCGGTGATCGCCGCCCGTCCGAGCCGGGCATCTCCAAGATTTGTTGAGCCGGTCGGCGTCACATGTTCTGCCATCGCGATTGTATTGCTCGTTCCATCAGTAATATCGCCGATTCGCGTCCGGGACTGCTGGCTGAAAATCCCGCGCGCCTTCGTGCAATCGCGTCCATCCGCATTTTCATCAACGGAGCACATCAGTCGGGCGCCGTCACCACTGCAGAATGAGTAGTTGGCGCTGGGCATGCCGACCAGTGACCCACCGGTGATCACGGTATTGATGTCCGAAGGGCACTGCAGCATCGGAACCTTGTTGTTCCAGTACGGATGCGGCTGCAAGGTCGGGGTTGCCCCGGAGATCTGTTGCGCCCAGGGCGCCGTCGGGCGAGCGTCATAAGCATTGTAAAGGGGCGCCTGGTCGTAATAGGGGAGCAACGGCACGAAGGCACTGATCCGGCTGCGACCGGTCAAAGCGGTCGGGCAGATGCTCGACGACCGGCAGCCCGAACCGTTTGTCCCCCCGGGGAAGGTGTTGTACGTGTCGTGATAGTTGTGCAAAGCCAAACCGAATTGCTTGAGATTGTTCTTGCACTGAGTGCGACGGGCGGCTTCACGGGCCTGTTGCACCGCGGGCAACAGCAGGGCCACCAGCACGCCGATGATGGCGATCACAACCAGCAGTTCGATCAGGGTAAAGCCTTTTTTCCTGTTGTTCATGGGCGCTCCTTGAGAGACATGAGGACGGAGACAGACAAAAGAACGGTCAAAGCGAACGCGCTGCTTGAAAACATTCAACCGGCCGGGAACCGTCGTGAGAGGTGATGCTTGCCGACTTGAAACGCGACTGCAAGGAGATGCTGCGGTGATTATCTGGAGAGTGCCACCCAAATGTCAATCAAATTCCGAAAGACATCTCCCCCCAGACGCCGGGCTGGTTGTTGCGACGGAAGAAAATGTACTCCCCGATCGTGTCATTTTAACGATGCCGGGATGAAGAATCCATCAATCACCGGGCCGTTCCCGAAACGCAACTTTTCGCCTCCTTTGCATTCGTCCGCCGAGTGTGTATCGTGTCGTTCGCGGTGCTCGAATCGCCACCCCGTCGTCTCCGAATTGAAGGATTTACGGATGGAGCCTGATCGCCTGAAGTATGCCAAGACCGACGAATGGGTCTCTCTCGATGGAGAAGTGGCCACGATCGGGATTTCCGATTTCGCAGTCAATGCCCTGACCGACCTGGTCTACATCGATTTGCCGTCGCCCGGAAAAAAGGTCGAAGCGGGAAAACCCTTTGGAGTCGTCGAGAGCGTCAAAGCCGCGAGCGACATGTACAGCCCGGTCACGGGCGAAGTGGTCGAATCCAACTCGAAGCTGGCCGACGATCTCGGAAAATTGTCGTCCGATCCGTTCGGAGCCGGCTGGCTGCTGAAAGTGCGCGTCACCTCCCCAGGTTTGTCCGCTGATCTGATGGATCGCGCCGCATACGAGCAGCATTGGGCAGCACGCGCCCACTGACGGAGTTCGGAATGAGGAATGGGGAGTGCGGAATGCCGACGGCGTCTTCCTCGCTGGCACTCCGAATTCCGCATTCCGAATTCCACACTCGTCACTCCCTTCTGGTTTGCAATTTGCCCGGCGACCTAGAATAATTCCGCCGGGTGATGCACGGCGTTCGTCCGCCGTGTTTCCGCCGATTGCTCTGTGAAAACCGAAGCTTCACTCCCGACCCTTTGCGCGGAGATTCCGTGTGGCTTACCTTTACAATACCCCCCAGCAGCAGCGCGAGATGCTGGCGACGATCGGCGTCGGATCGATCGCCGAGCTGTTCGAGCAGGTTCCCGAGAACCTCCGCCTCCGCCGGCCGCTCGATCTTCCCCCGGCTCTCACCGAAATCGAGCTGGAAAACCATCTTCGCGAGCTGGCGGCAAAGAACACGACAAAAAAAACCGGCGTCTGTTTTCTGGGGGGAGGGAGCTACGATCACTTCATTCCCTCGGCCATCGACGCCGTCGCATCCCGCAGCGAATTCTACACGGCCTACACCCCCTATCAGGCAGAGGCCAGCCAGGGAACGCTGCAGGCGTTTTTCGAGTATCAGTCGCTCATCTGCCAGCTCACCGGGATGGACGTCTCGAATGCCAGCCTCTACGAGGGCGGCACGGCTGTCAGTGAAGCGGTTTTCATGGCGATGCGGGTGACCGATCGCCACAGCAAGGTGGTCATTCTTGGCTCGGTCCATCCGGAATATCGCCAGGTCTGTGAGACGTATCTGCGGCAGGTCAACTGCGAGCTGGTTGTCGTACCGGTTCCCGATGGGATTGCCGATGTCGCAGCCGTGCGTCAGGTGCTCGACGACCGCACGGCGTGCCTGGTCATCCAGCAGCCGAATTTTTTCGGTTGCCTGGAGCAAACCCGCGAGTTGACAGACGCCGCCCGCAAAGTCGGGGCATTGTCGGTCGTCAGCTTCGACCCGATCAGTCTCGGGCTGCTTGCGCGTCCCGGCGAATACGGGGCCGACATTGCTGTCGCCGAAGGGCAAGCCCTCGGCATTCCGATGCAGTACGGCGGCCCCTATCTGGGAATCCTCGCCTGCCGGCAGGAATTTGTACGCAAGATGCCCGGCCGACTGATCGGCGAAACCGTCGACCGCGAGGGGCAGCGGTGTTACGTCCTCAATTTGCAGGCTCGCGAGCAGCACATTCGCCGCGAGAAGGCCACCAGCAACATCTGCACCAATCAGGGGCTGATGGCCCTGCGGGCCACCGTCTACCTGTCACTGCTCGGCCCGACAGGCTTGCGTGAAGTCGCCGAGCTCTGCACGCGAAAAGCCCACTATGCCGCCGAACGGCTGTCAAAAGTACCGGGAATCGAACTTGCCTTTCGACAACCTTTTTTCAAGGAATTCGCGCTCCGCTGTCGAGCGGGAGTCGATCCCATCCTGAAGAAAGCTCGAGCCGCCGGTTTCGACATCGGTCCGGATCTGAAACGGTTTCGCAACTCCGGTGTCTCGTCGGCCGAGAATTGTCTGTTGATCGCAGTGACGGAACAAAGGTCCCGAACGGAAATCGACAAACTCGCCGAAGCCTTGAGCGGGTAATCGATTGACGCATTTTTTGAATTGAGGCGCTCTTTCCATGCGGAACACGTTGGCAACGAAGTTGTTATTCGACCTGTCGCAACCCGGCCGCCGCGGTGCCGTGTTTCCAAAAAGCGATGTCCCCGATCAGGCACTCGACGAGCTGATTCCCCGCGCGCACCAGTCGACATCGGCGCCGGCACTGCCGGAGGTGACCGAGCCGGAAGTCATTCGGCACTTCGTCAATCTTTCGACGAAGAACATGTCGGTCGACACCCACTTTTATCCGCTCGGCAGTTGCACGATGAAGTACAACCCGAAGCGACACGAGCGATTGTCGGCGCTCCCCGGAATCGTCGACATGCATCCGTATCGATCCGTCGAAGATTCGCAGGGAATGCTCGAACTGCTCTTTACGATGCAGGCGATGCTCGCAGAGATCTCCGGCTTGCCCGCCATCTCCCTGCAACCGGCCGCCGGCGCCCAGGGCGAGTTCACGGCGCTGCTCGTGTCCTCGGCCTATTTTCGCGACAAGGGCGAGACCCGCACGAAGGTTCTGTTCCCCAACAGCGCCCACGGCACGAACCCCGCCAGCGCTGCCCTCGCCGGCTTCGAATGCGTGCAACTCAAGAGCACCGCCCAGGGGTTCGTCGATTTGAACGAGCTTTCCGCCCATCTCGACCAGAGCACTGCGGTGTTCATGGTCACCAATCCCAATACGCTGGGAATGTTCGAACGCGACCTTCCCGAAATCGCCCGGAGGGTTCACGCTGTCGGCGGGCTCGTGTACATCGACGGCGCCAACATGAACGCCATTTGCGGGATCACCCGGCCGGGAGACTTCGGCGGCGACATGATGCATTACAACGTCCACAAGACGTTCACCGGGCCGCATGGCGCAGGAGGTCCCGGTTCCGGTCCGATTGCGGTCCGCGATTTTCTCGGAGACTATCTGCCGGGGCCGGTGGTCGTGCGGCGTGAAGGTCCAGGCACGAGCGGCGTTTCGTCTGATTCGACGCTTGTCTACGATCTTGCTGTCCCGGCGAGGTCGATCGGACGTGTGCGCAGCTTTTTCGGGAACGTGGGGATTCTGGTTCGCGGCTACTGCTACCTGCGGACGCTGGGAGCCGCCGGAGTCCGTGCGATGAGCGAGAACGCCGTCCTCAACGCCAATTACCTGCTGGCGAAGCTGAAGGACGTGCTCCCCGTCCCGCAGGGAGATCGCTGCATGCACGAGTTTGTCGCCTCGGCCCGGCAGCTCAAGGAAGAGCGCGGCATCTCGGCGATGGACATCGCCAAACGCCTCCTCGACTATGGATTCCATGCCCCGACCGTCTACTTCCCGCTCGTCGTGCCGGAATCGATCATGATCGAGCCGACCGAGACCGAGTCGCGCGAAACACTCGATGCGTTTGCGCAGGCCATCCGCGACATCGTTCGTGAAGATCCGGAACTCCTCCACCAGGCTCCGCACGAAACACCGATCAGCCGTCCCGATGAAGTTCGAGCGGCTCGCACGCCCGTTTTGAAATGGATTACATCAGAGGGATGACTGGCATTCGGGTTGCAGCATCTCTGCTGTCCACGGATAATAGCCAGTTGACGAAGCGATGTATCGGCGATCAGGAGCATGAGAGATGGCAAAAACACAATTGGAACGACGAGTTGCGACGCTGGAGCAGCAGGTCGCCGAACTGCGGTCTCAAATGCCCATTCCAGCGGGAACGACCAAGGACATTCGCAAGCTCATCGGTGTGTTCGATGGAGACGAGGTCATGGGTGACATTCTTGCGGAAGCGTTGAAGTTCCGAGAACGAGATCGTCAGAAGGCACGACGCCGTATTCGTGGTTTACATTTCGAAAACTGGCTTGAGCCGTAGACTTTCCTTTGAATGCAACCATTAAAAGCCACCTTGCTTCGCAACCGACATGAACGCACCACTCGAATCGCCGACTGAAATCCAGGAGTTCAAGAAACGCCTGCGCGAACAGGCCCATGAAAATCGTCGCCAGCAGGAGAACAAAGACGAGCTGAGCCGCGTCATCTGCGAAAAGTTCGTCGCGCTTCCCGAATATGCTCGTGCGAAAACCGTCATGTTTTACGTCGACGTGCGGACCGAGGTCCGCACACGCGATTATCTGGCGACGGCCCTCACGCACGGCAAAACGATCGTCGTTCCCTGGTGCAACGACAAAGGCGAGCTGGAGCTGTTCCGCCTCGAAAGCATGGAAGACCTCGCCATCGGGATGTACAAAATCCTCGAACCGCGGCAGGAACTGCGGTCGCTCCCCGAACGGCAGGTCTCGGTCGACAAACTCGATCTGATCATGGTCCCCGGCGTAGCGTTCACGCGCGACGGGGCGCGGATGGGGCACGG
>JAGVKR010000682.1 GCA_020050375.1 Planctomycetales bacterium | reverse complement strand
GTTGATGCGCGGCGTGCGGCCGAACTCGCCCCAGGCGATCACGCTGACATCCTGCTCCAGCCCGCGGGCGTGAATGTCTTCGACGAGGGCCGTGACTCCCTGGTCGAGCTTTCCGAGTTGCTCGGGCAACCGGGCGAAATTCCCGCCGTGACGGTCCCAACTGCCAAACGAGAGAGTGACGCACCGCACGCCGGCTTCGACGAGCCGCCGCGCCATCAGGAACTGATCCATCCAGTGCGGGCCGGCATCTTCGCCGAACGCCGGATCGGCGCTCCCCTTTCCATAGCGTTCGCGGATCGCCGGGGATTCGCGTTCGAGATCGAGCGCTTCAACCAGCCGGCTCGACGTCAGCACGTCAAACGCCTTCTGCGTGAACGCGTCCATTCCCCGGAGCGACGCGGTGGCGTCCATATGCCGGCGGAAACGGTCGACACTCGACAGAAGCGACTGCCGATCGCGCAACTGATCGAGCGACACTCCGTTAAGCCGCATATCCTCCATGCCGGGGCCCTCCGGCTGGAATGGCGCATAGGGCAGTCCAAGAAACCCGGGCACGCCTGGATTCGAATACGGCATGTGCCGCGTCTTGATCGTCAATCCGACAAACGGCGGGACCGCCGGATCGACCGGGCCTTGCAGCCGCGATACGACTGAACCCAGTGAGGGATGGTTGTCCTGGCGCCCTTTGGGGCCGGCGCAATAGCCGCTCAGGCACAAATCGGAGTTGTGCTGATCCTTCGATCCGTAGAGCGAGCGGATGATCGTGAACTTGTCCATCATCTTCGCCAGCCGCGGCATGTGCTCGCAGATGCGGATCCCCGGCACGTTCGTCTCGATCGGCTGGAACGAGCCACGGATCTCGGGCGGCGCGTCCATCTTCAGATCGTACATGTCCTGGTGGGAGGGCCCCCCGGACAGATAGATCATGATGACCGCTTTGTGCGACAACTTTGCGCCACGGGCTCCCCCGGCCGCTTGTTCGGCCCTGAGGATGTCGGGAAGCGCCAAACCGCCGAGCGCCAGCCCGCCGATCCTCAAAAAATGCCGCCGCGAGTGGCGATCGCAGTATTTCGTCGGTGCTTGACCGAGAATTGAAAGCATCAAAGGATCCCTGGGGAGTGCGTCACGTCGCCGCTACATCACATATCGTCAATCTAATCAACACCAGTTGATGCGTCAATGCGGTTCGTAGCGTGGAATTCGGGGGGTAGGGTCGAAGATAGAAGATAGAAGATAGAAGATGGAGTATCGCCAACGTCAATCCTCAATCCTCAATCCTCAATCCTCAATCCTCAATCCTCAATCCTCGATCCTCGATCCTCTATGTTTTCCTGCGTGCCGCTCAAGAGTGCAAATCCCTTGCCGGGGGGTATGATAGTACCTTCGGGTCGAAACCTATCGGTGGAGGCTTGCGCATGTCTGATTTTCCGGAATTGACCGCTGCCATGCGGTCGGTCGACGCCTATTACAAGGAGCGGGGCATCTTTCAGGACCGGTTCGGGTTCGGGCACAAGCCGGCCATTGTGGTCGTCGATTTTGCCTACGGCTGGACCGACGATGCGTACGCCGGAGGCAGCCGCCGGCTCGACGAGCCGGTCGCGCGGACGCGCGAGCTGCTCGATTTTGTCCGGCATCGCAAAATTCCCGTGCCGGTCATCTACACGACGATGCCGTATCATCCCGAAGCGGGGGACCAGCCGTTCAAGACGGCGGCCGATAAGTCCGGGAAAAAATTTCGCCCGTGGGACGACCGCGCCTGCCGGATCGACGATCGCGTCGCGCCGACCCCCCTCGACCTCGTCATCGAAAAGGAGAACGCCAGCGCTTTTTTCGGAACGCATCTGGCCCCCTACCTGATCGAGCTGCACTGCGACACGCTCCTCATCACCGGTTGCAGCACGAGCGCCTGCATCCGCGCCACGGCGACCGACGCCAAGAGCTATCGCTTCAAGCCGATCATCATTCGCGACTGCGTCGGCGACCGGGCCCCGGCCGCGCACGACTGGACGCTGTTCGACATCCAGGCCCGCTTCGCCGACGTCGTCTCGCTGAACAATGTGCTGTCGCATCTGGAACGGCTGGGGCCGCCGGCAGCATCGCGAGAACAAAAACAGATTTGAGGCGATCGAGACTGCCTGTCGCGCAACGGGCTACTTCAGCAGCTCGCGCATGGCCTGCATCAGCACCGCCTCGACTTCGGGGGCCACCAGCGATGCGTATCCGGTCTCGTAGCCGCCTTCGGCGTAGGATTTCTCCAGGCCGATATAGCCGCATCCGTAGTCGCCGTAGGCCGCCATTACCGTCGGAGCGCCACCGCGCATCTGCTCGGCGGCGAGTTGGTACTCGACGAACAATTCTCCCGGCATGTGCAGAATGGCGATCGAGCCCAGCTTGAGGCAGGTGATGTCGATCTTGTGACCGGCCAGGCAGCGTTCCAGAAACGCCAGGTCGTGCGCGGCGCGCAGCCGCGTGAGCAAATTGCCGTTTGCGTCGGCGATTGTCGCGCGCAGCTTGTCGCGGTCGAGGGCACGAGACGGAGGGAGCGCCACCGGCCGCACGCTCCATCCGACTTCCGCAGCGCGAATCGGCAGCTTTCGCGTCGCTTCACGCGCAGCCTTCATTCCCGCCGCCAATCGGCCGGCCAGCACGGGGCGGTTCTCCGGCGCGCCGTCGTTGTATTTTCCCGCCGTCACGTTGCCGCCGGCGCCGTTGAAATGGATGTGAGCCACGTTCGGCTCGTCGCGGTCGCGAATGCCGCGCGCGAGGCCGGGGAAATCGCAGCTCACACCCCCTTTTCCGTAATGGCTTTGCGGATGGGTGGCGTAATAGCTGAGCGTGACGATCGGCATTTCACCGTTCCAAAAGCTGACGAGGTGCACGAAGGGGTCGATGATTCCTTCGGGCTCGGCCCGCACCGCAGCGTCCGTCGTCGCCGTCCAGCGGATCGCCTTCACTTTGCCGTCGAGCCCCATCACACGCCGGTTCGACGCCACCTGCTCGACCTTCCCTTTGCCATAGCCGACGTGCGTGACGTCCCTGGAATGCTTGAGGCTTTCGGTGAGCGCAGCGGAGACCCGCTTGAGCGCCGTGCGGGCAAAAGCGACGTCGAACAGCTTGTCGCCCAGTCCATGCGCCGCCAGCAGCTCGTCCGCCAGAAAGTCGGAGCCGGGGGCATCGTGCTGATGCAGGCAATGCACGGCGACCCGCTCGGGGGTTGTCCCGGCGGCGGCCGCTAATTCTTCTCGAAACACATCGAAGCCGCGATTGGCGAGCCCGACCCAGTCCAGCGCGCACAGGACAATCGGCTTGTCATTCGTCAGCAGCACGATGCCGCGGGCCGAAAGCTTGTCGACGATTTCTTTAGCGGGCGGAACGAAACCGTCGCAGAGAGGTGTGCCGATCGGCGGCGTGATGTCCGTTTCGAAGACGGCGACACGGAGCGGCGCGTCTGCCGCATTGACGGCCGTGCATAATGCAATGGCCAGTGCGGCCAGACAACCGATGGAAAGTTTTCGCATGGGGCATCCGGAGTGGAGAATGATTTCGTGAGCATTTCCGCGACGCTAACGGCGAACGCCGCGATCGTGAACATATTGAACCAGAGCTTTGACCTGCTCAGGATCGGTTTCGGGCATCACGCCGTGGCCGAGATTGAAGATGTGGCCGGGACGTCCTCCCGCCGCATCCAGCACGCCGCGCGTCCGTTGGCGGAGCGTCTTCATGTCCGCCAGAAGCAGAGCCGGGTCGAGGTTTCCCTGCACGCCGCGGTCTTGTCCGACGGCCCGCCACCCGTCGGAAAGCTTGACGCGCCAGTCGAGACCGATCACGTCGCCACCCGTCTCCCGGCACAAGCGAAGGAGCGCCGGATTGCCCGTGAGAAAATTGATCACCGGCACGCCGGGGGGCAGACCGTCAATGACCGCCTTCGTGTACGGGAAAACGTATTGCCGATAATCGGTCGGTGAAAGGCAGCCGGCCCAACTGTCGAAGAGTTGCACCGCCTGGCAGCCCGCTGCGATCTGTTCCTGCAGATAGCGCACGAGGCTGCTCACGAGCCGCTCCATCAGCGCCTGCCACGCCCCCGTGTCGCTGTGCATCAGGCGTTTGGTGGCCATGTAATTCTTCGAGCCGGCCCCTTCGATCACGTACGAGGCCAGCGTGAACGGCGCCCCGGCAAAGCCGATCAGTGGAATGTCCGCCGGCAGGTCGCGGCGGACGAGCTTCACCGTCTCGAACACGAACGACAGCGACGCCATATCGGGGACTTCCACAATTCGATCGACCTCGGCCGCCGTGCGGAGGGGGTTGTGAATGATCGGCCCCTCTCCTTTGGCGTATTCGAGATCGAGCCCCATCGGCTCGAGGATCGGCAGCAAGTCGGCGAACAGGATCGCCGCATCGACTCCCAGAACCTTCTGGGCCGTCAGCGTGACTTCGGCCGCCAGGTCGGGCCGTTTGCACAACTCGATGAACGACACCTTGCTGCGGACCGCCATGTACTCGGGGAGATATCGCCCCGCCTGGCGCATGATCCAGATCGGCGTCGTGTCAACCGGCTCGCGGCGGCACGCCTTGAGAAATCGGGAATTGTGCAGCGTTGTTGCAGACGTAGATTCGGGATTCGACATGCGAACTGGGGTCAGGATTCAGGGGTCAGGGATTCGCGTCCTTGTTTAGCCGCGAGGCGCAGCCGAGTGCTATGGGGTCAAACCCGCCTTGCGGCACAACACGTCGCGCGCCCGCTTCCCTGCCGCGATCGCGAGGTGGCCCATTTCGGATGCTCGGGCTCGATGTCGGGCTTCAACCCGGCCCCTTCGAGCGTTTCGGTGGCGGTGGGGCCGATGCTGGCGACGACACAGCGAGATCGGAAGAG
>JAGVKR010000606.1 GCA_020050375.1 Planctomycetales bacterium | reverse complement strand
GGCCGGCCGGCGGCGTTCACCGCCGTCCTCAGCCACCCGAATCGGGATGGCGGCTACTGGCGCGAGCATCGCTCGGTCTGCCTGCCGGATTTTCAGGGAGTCGGAATCGGCAGCGCGCTTAGCGAATTCGTCGCATCGCTGTTTCTGACCACCGGAAAACGCTTCCTGAGCATCACGTCGCACCCTGGCATGATTCAGCACCGACTCCGATCTCCCAAATGGATCATGTATCGCGCGCCGTCGTTTGGACGAAGGAACACGGGACATGAGCAAACACTCAATCGCACGGCGGCTCTCTGCCGTCGCACCGCCGGCTTCCGCTTTGTCGGAGAACCGAATGCGGCCGATGCGGCGCGCCTGGGATTGCCGATTCGATCTTCCCAATAACTCCGCGTTCGATCTCGCTCTATGTTATCCGCAAGCGAAATGCGTATCCGATTCGGTAAGATCGCCAGCCCGGCCTGTTTTGCCGCGGGTGTCAGCCAGGGGCGCTGGCAGCCTGCCCGGCACCTGGAAGCGATCGACGCAGCCGTGATGGACACGGTCCGCCATCGATCGGAGCCGATTCTCGTCATCGAAGCGCCGCCGCGCCACGGAAAATCGGAACTGATCAGCAAATACCTTCCCGCCTGGTTTCTCGGAACGTTTCCCGACAAACGGGTCATGCTCGCCGCCTATGGCGCTACATTCGCCCGCTCGTGGGGTCGCAAGGCGCGCGAGCTGCTCGAAGAATTCGGCCGTGAACTGTTCGGCGTGCAAGTGCGCGATGATCTTCGTTCCGCTTCGGAATGGGGTTTGTGGGGATCGAGCGGAGGCATGGTGGTCTCGGGAGTGGGAGGACCGATGACCGGCCGCGGCGCCGATCTCCTGATCATCGACGATCCGCTCAAGAACTCTGAGCAGTCCCAAAGCGAAATCATCCGGCAATCGCATTGGGATTGGTGGCAATCGACCGCCAGCACGCGCCTCGAACCCGGAGGCTGCGTGATCGTCGTCGCCACCCGCTGGCATGAAGACGATCTTTCCGGCCGACTGATCCGGGCGGCGATCGACTGTGATGGCTTGCCTGTTCGCGAGCTTCGGCTACCGGCCCTCGCCGAAGAGCCGGACCCACTACATCGCTCAGAGGGCGTCGCGCTCTGGCCCGATCGCTGGTCGGTTGAGATGCTCGAAGCCCGCCGCAAGGCGATCAGCCTGCCGTGGTGGCTGGCGCAGTATCAACAGCGACCGGGGCGCGGCGAAGGGGTCGCATGGGGGGACGAGTATTTCACTCCGCGCATCTGGGCCGACGATTGGCCCGATGCCTTCGAACGAGCTGCCGTGGCGATCGATCCTGCGGGAGGAAAGAAAACCGGCGACTACGCGGCGATCGTCTTCGCCGGTGTGAGCGGCGGCTTGCTCTGGGTCGACGCTTTGCTCGTGAAAAAACCGGCTGAACAGGTCGTCTCCGATGCCATCCGGCACATCCCGCATTGGCGACCCAACGTCGTCGGCTTCGAATCGAACAATCTACAGGGGCTGCTCGGCCGCGAGTTCGACCGGCAGTGTCGGGAAATGGGTTGTCCCCCATTGCCGCTCGTTCCGATTCACAACAGCGCCGACAAGACTTTTCGGATTCAGGACATCGGGCCTTATCTGCGCGAGCAGAAGATCCGGTTCCGGGACACGGAAGGAAGCCGCCTGCTCGTGCAGCAGCTTCGCGAATTCCCGCTGGGTCGGCACGACGACGGTCCGGACGCCCTCCAAATGGCGATCCGTCTGCTCCGGCATCACCGGGAATGGAACCTCTTTGAAGGAGAGGTCGTCATGCAGATCGCGCGGGCGTGAAATTACGTCGCTGGCCGTCACCGAGGTGTGACTGGAATGACGAATGCCGAAATTACAAATGTCTAGGGAAGCCCGAAAGACGAAATTCAAAAACGCTGCAGGCCCGTTTTGTCTTTTGCGTTTTGTCTTTCCTTAGACATTTGATTTTCGAGCCTTATCAACCATGTGCCGAAAGCGAATCAACGCAGCATTTCTGAACAAAACCGAAATTCACCGCCATCAGTTATTGAACATTTGTACAGTATATGCTAGAATAGCGCTCATCAAAGGGCCAACAATGCAGACGGACGTCACAATCACCGATCCCGATCGGAAACTCGATTTCACACTGGCTCTGGAGTTCACCTATCGCGGCCCGACCCGTCGCCGATTCGGATGGAACGACGGCGGCGAGCCGGGAGAATCCGCTGCCATCGAGATCGACCGGGTTCGCTGTCTCGAAATAGTGGTGTGGTGCGGCCAGCGCGGCGTTTCCGCCGTTCCCGGACTGGCCGTCGAAGACCGGCTCGAATCGCACCTCGGCGCCTGGTGCCTTGCACATTACCCCGACGAAATCGAACGCGCCATTTGGGAACAACTGCAGACCCGCGATGAACGCGTCCTGTGTTAGCAGCGAAAAGGAAGGAAGCAGCACGTCCGAGGACAGAGCTACAGACCGCCAGCCATCAACCACGCCTCGGCCCGTTTCCCTGACCCCCGATTCCTGACCCCCTGACGCCTGCCGCTCTATCTTCGATCCTCCATCCTCGATCCTCTGCCCCCCGGAGCCCCCCATGCCCCGACCTCTCGGATTCAAGCGCCTCCGTCCCCATTGTCCGGTTCACAACGTGCAGCTCCTCGTCGGCCGGACGGTCGGAGCGGTGCAATACCGCTACTGCACCGTCCCCGGCTGTCACGAATCGATCCGTACGGAACGCAAGCTGAAACCCGATCGGCGTGTCGAATTCTCACCTGCGCAAGCCTATCATGAGTGAACGACGAATCACCCGCCGCCGCGGCGAAGCGATCCATATCACCGGCCCCGCCACGATCCGTGTCAACCGCCGCGTGACGCTGACGATCGATGCCCCTCACGAATCCCGCGTCGACCGCCTGGACGCGCCGGAGCCGTCCCATGTTAGCTGGCCGGGCAGTCCATCGAAATCATTGATGCCGGACGGCCAAGGCTCCCACTCAGGGGACAAGCGGTCCCGGAAAGCAGTTCCGAATTTTCCCGACGTGACGCCGAAGCACGGTTGAATGGCTCAAATCAAGGGCCTGCTGAATTGACAGCGACGGCCCTTCGCACCGAAGTTATGATCGGGAGTCGCATGACGCACGGACGAATTGTATACTCGCCCAAACGATTCC
>JAGVKR010000307.1 GCA_020050375.1 Planctomycetales bacterium | reverse complement strand
GCGTCAACCGATTTGATTCCCAATCACCCCCGCGAGCGGCGGGGTTAATCCCCGCCGTCCGTCCACGTCTGCCGGTCCACACCGCCGGGATCAACCCGGCGGCTCGCAACGCCGGTTCACACCCAGGGGGCGAACTCCGTGACGCCGTCTTTTGCGATCAAGAGCAGGCGATCGCTTAAGGGATGATCCATCTGCTGAAAATCGTCTTCGACGCGCTTGCGGACGTGGTCGATCGTTTCCGTCGAATCGAGGCTGACGGCGACGAAGAAATCGCGGCTGGGGGTCCCGACAGCGAATTCCGATCCCAGGAGCCCGCGGAGCTTTTCATGGAACTGCTCGCTGAGCAGTCGCGACGTGTTGTACGCATCGGGACGACTGGGGATCAGCAACCGCGGCCCCTCGTCTTCGCCGGCGACCGTGAACTCCATCGGGGCGTCGTCGAAATAGCCGTTGAGGTTCCGCAGCGACACTTCGTGCAGCTCTTCGATCGAGAGATTCCACGATTCGAGCAGGTCGTCGCGAATGTACCAATAGGCGTGCGACTCATCGACGACGTACAGCACGACGAGGTCGCCCACCCACGGCATGCCCACGAAATTGGGAAATCGCTCTTTCCAGACGTCTTCCGGATAGAGCATCGGCATGATGCGGTCGCGGACGGAGTCGAAATCGGGCTCGGTTTGATCTTTGCCCCAGCCCTGAACCTGAACGACCGTTGTCAGCGCTGGCAAAATGATCGACTCGAACTGCTCGGGCGAATTGATGTACGAGCGGTAGAAATTGAACAGGTTGACTTTCGACTCGCCGAGCTTGATCTGAAAATCGGGAGCGGGCTGGCAGTCGAGCAATGGAAACTTCCGCCGCGCCAGATGCAGCACGCGCTCGGCGAAAATCTCGGGAGGGCAGGCCGGTTGCTCGCGAAACTCGAGCGATTGCACCACCATTCCCGCCACAGTCTCGGCTTCGCGGTCGGGGCGGCCGTTCTGCAGGAAGAGCGCCAGAATGTGCACCGACCCGTGCCGGAGACACCACACGCGCCAGCGGCGCCATTGCTTGCGGCGGAACAACCGCCGCCACCAGCGGGCGTCGGTTCCCAGCAGGGCTTCTCCCTCGTATCCGAGGCCCGATTCCCCGCTCCCCACGGGCTTCAGCAGCCGCACGTTTCGGCGACGGGGAAACAGGCGGTCAAGATCGAGGATCTGCTCGATGGTCGTCGGCCGGTTTTCGTCGACCCAGAAGCTGCTCACGGTGAGCAGGCCCCCTTTGTCGGGGGCGGTCAACCCGACGGTGCCGTCCGTCACGTCCAGCCGCCACGTGGGAGGATACCAGAGCGCGTACCAGTTGTTGGGACCGGTATGCTGCGTCCAATGCGCCAGCGGCGGACGGGTCAAAGTCTGATCCTTACAGACGACTGCTTTCGGTCAGAACGGCGCGATGCCGGTGATTTTGAGACAAACGGCACGCCCACGATTCCGACCGGCCCGAACGGGACAACGCCGGAAGTCTTCATCATATTTTGGGAGCAGGGCGGGGAAATTTCCACCCTGATTTGGCGAGTTTGCTCAGTTTTTCGAAATGGGGGGCCGCTTGGAAATCTCAATGTAACTCATACGCAGGTAATGCAGGGTCCCCCCCAGCAGCGAAACCTCGTCGGTGGCAAGGTTGCCGGAAGTTTTCGTCTCCAGCATCCCCAGCAAATCGATGAAATGCCGGGCCAGAGGCAACTGCTGCTCCGCTTTGCCGCTACCCGGGTGCGGAATCATTCCCATCGCGACGAGGCTCTGCGTCGTCAACATCTCGACCAGGGAAGGGAAGTCGGCCGCGGGGAGCTTCATCGGTTCGGCGCTGGCGGCCCCAGCGGCTTCCGGCGCGGCCGCCGACTTTTGATCGAGCTCGGCATTCTCGGCCCGCACATGGTCCTTCCAGGCTTCATCGCTGGCCGCTTTGAACTCCTGCGAATCGGTCGACATCATCTGCATCCTTGTGGTAATCGAGGAGGGTGAGCCCGTGAATCCGGTCGAACCGATTTTACGCCGCACAGCACGGCGATGTAAGATATAAGGCGACAAGGCTTGAGGCTTGGGACTTGAGGTGTGAGGAAAGCAGATTGAGAGCATGAGTGACGCGGGGAAGGGATAATCTCTCCGTCTCCCGCACTCTCCTTCTCCCCATCTTCCCGCGCCCTCTGCTCCCGCTCAAGCCTCACCACTCACCACGCACTACGACTCCCCAATGATCTGGCTCCACCCCGCGCTTCTGATCGGACTGGCGCTAACAGCCGTTCCGGTGCTGCTGCACCTGTTGATGCGCGCCAAGCCGAAAAAGCTCGTCTTCCCCGCGCTGCGGTTGATTCAGAATCGGAAACGGACGAACGTTCGCCGACTGCGTCTCAGGCATCTGTCGCTGCTTCTGCTCCGGATGGCGGTCATCGCGTTGATCGTTTTGGCCGTGGCGCGCCCGTCGGTGCCGGCGGCCGATTACTCGCTCCGTGGCGGCGATTGGCTGCGGCTCTTGTTGATCGCCGGCGCTGCCGCCGGTGTGTATCTCGGGCTGGTCGCACTGTGGAGACGGCGCCAACTGCCGCAGCACGAGATGGCGTATCGGCGGTCGTATCTGCGGGCCGGGCTGGCCATCGCGGCCCTGTTGGCAGTCGGGCTGCTCGTCGTCTGGCCGTATCAGCGGCGAATCTCGGCCGCGATCACGCAGCCGACGCTAGCCCCCAACGAATTTTTGCCCGTCGCCGCCGTGATGCTCTTCGACACGAGCCTGAGCATGCAATACCGCCACGAAAGCCGAACGCGGCTGGAGGTGACGCAGGAGATCGCCACCCGCCACCTGGGAAGTCTGCCGCGATCGAGCCGGGTGGCTGTCAGCGATACGAGCGGAGATGCGCCGATCCGCTTTCAGGGGGATTTGTCGGCAGCCAACAAGCGGGTCGCCGCGCTGAACGTCCAACCGGTCTCCCGGCCGCTCGAAGACCGCCTGCTGGCAGCGATCGAGGCGCAACTCGACGATCTGGAACGAACCGCCGGCACGGTGGAAGCGCGCGGAACGGTCGATGTGCTTCGCGAGATCTATGTGTTCACCGATCTGGCAGCCAGCGCCTGGCGCAAAGACGACACCCCGCGCCTGAAGGAAGCCCTGACACGGGCGGCCGCCGTCAGCGTTTATCTCATCGACGTGGGGGTCGCCTCGCCGACGAACCTGGCCCTGACGGGGTTGACGCTCGCCGAGGAGTCGATCCCCCGCGGCGGCGAAGTGCTGCTTCGCGCCACGCTCGAAACAACGGGCCTTGCCGCGGGCGAGCGCATTCTCGAACTGCACGTTGAGAATGAAACCGGGACGGGGCAGATGGTGAAGCGCGGGTCACAGCCCGTCAAAGTCGATCCCTCCGCAGCCGCGACGGCCGTGTTCCCGGTCCGGGGAGGCAATGGGGCGGTTTTGCAGGGAGAATTGCGGTTGCTCGCCAGCGATCCACTGCCGTTCGACGACGTTCGTTATTTCACGCTGCAACTGCAGCCGGCAACCGATGTCCTGATCGTGACCGACAACCCGGACAATCCGGACAACGATGCCCGGTTCCTGAACGACGCCCTCGAAATCCTGGGCAAACTCCGCTACCGCAAGCAGACTCTGCCCTCCGCCCAGCTTGGCAGCACCGACCTGTCGAAGCACGAGGTGGTCTGTCTCGTCAATGTCGCCGACCCGAAACCGGCCGGCTGGCGCACGCTGGCTGATTACGTGACCGGCGGTGGCAGCGCCTTGATCGTGCTGGGAGATCGCGTCAACCACGACGCGTACCGCGCGCCGGCCGCGAGCGACGTCCTTCCGGGGGTGCTGAAAGGACGGATCCCGTTCGATCCACCCGAGTTTCTCGATTTCGACCTGACGCACCCCATGGTTCGCAAGCTCCCCGATGGAGCGGTCGCCCTACTGACTTCCGATCCGATTCGCGAGCATTGGTTCCTCGATCCCGCCGCGCGCGACACGGCCGTCATCGCCCGATACACACACTTTCTTCGCAGGCCGGCGCTGATCGAGGGCGCGCAGGGCAAAGGACGCGTGCTCGCGTTGACTACCTCGCTCGACCGAAGTTGGAACGACTTGCCGGTCAACTGGTCTTTTCTGCCATTTGTTGACCAGATGCTGCGGCAACTGACGCGAAACCCCGGCGACATCTTCAACTACACCATCGGGGAGACCGTCGCAATATCGCTCGACCCGACGCTGGCACTGTCGGGATACCGGTTGCGAAAGCCCGGTTTGCAACTCCTCCGCAACGAAGTCTCACCCGGGATAAGCCGGCTGATCGTGCACGATACCGACCAGATCGGCAACTATCGGCTGACGGGGGTCGAGCCGCAGGCAAAGTTCGAGCGCGGCTTCAGCATCAATCCCGACCCCGCCGAGAGCGACCTCCGACGCATGACGAAGGACGATCTCGATTCACGACTCGGGCTCGACCGCTACACTCTGGCGCGCGACATCGAAAATCTGCAGCGGAACGTCCGCGCCGGCCGGCTGGGGCGTGACGCCTTTCCGCTATTGGCCCTCGTGCTCCTGGCGATCTTTCTCGGGGAGCACTTCGTCGCCAACCGGTTCTACGGCACGGACGTGCCGAAGGAGTGAGGCGTGAGCGTTTGTAGTGTGGACTTCAGTCCACACGAAATGCTGTATCGTGTCGGCTGAAGCCAACACAACCAATTCTATGCGACCGTTTTCTCTGAAGCTTGAGGGGCGCAGCGAGCCCGACCGCAGGCCTCCACACAGCGCGATTACCCGTCGGTTTCTTCGCCGGCGTTGTTGCCCTCGGCGCGTTCAACGGCCGATTTGGGCTCCTGCACCTTCCGAAACACAGCCACCACGTCTTCGATCGGGACGACGAACAGCACGTTGTCGGGCTCGAAATCGACCGGAATCGCGTTCTTGGGGTGGAACAGCACCTTGTCGTACTTGCGGACAGGAAAGTCTTCGTCGCGCTCGATCTGGGCGCTGACTTCGACGATCCGCCCGGTGATGGTTGGAATCTCCGCCTTGTCAGGGAGAACGATCCCGCCCCGCGTTTTCTGGCGGCTCTCGTCTTTCCGAATCAGAATCCGCCTGCCCAGTGGTTCGACGAATTCGTTCACGATCGTCCTCGATTGTTGACGGCGTTGCACACTGCCGGCTTTCACCGGCTCTGCATCCATTATACGCCGCAATCCGCTGAGGGAAGAGGGGGACCGCCCAGAACGACAGAGGACAGAACTACAGCAATCAGTCTGAGCAGCAACGTCTGCCGCTCCGATCTCCGCCGTTCTTCCCCTGAATCCTGAATCCCGAATGCTGAATCCTATTTGCTCAATCGATCCGACGGATCCGCATCGAACGCTGCTTTTCGAGGTGCGGCTTGCCGGGAATCACGCTCACCGGCTCGGGGGTCGGTTCGGGTGCGACAGCCGCGGCGTCCGTCGTCTCCGCAAGGACCGGCGTGCATTTCTGGATCAGATATCCCAGCGGG
>JAGVKR010000644.1 GCA_020050375.1 Planctomycetales bacterium | reverse complement strand
GGCTTTCGGCCATTTTTCGGCACGCTTCGACCCGAGCAACTACACCGATCTTTGGCAAAATGCCGCCCGACAAGCTACGGGTGTGCTTGAGGGAATTGACAGAACGGTGTGGTTGCAAGGCATCAAGCGGTAAACAAGACCTCTCGAACAGGCGCGCGATTTCCGGGCTCGGAAGTATCTTTCACAATGTGTTGTGCATTGCAGCGCGGTGTAACGCGAATCGCGACTTACCGCCCGTCCAGAATCGACTCCAAGGCTTCGGTAGTCAGTCCGCGAGATCTTGCCATACGAGCGATGTCTACCAATATGTCTTCGAGTGATGTGGCAGAACGGGTTGCTTCGGCAATTCGCAGGCTGAGCAGCAGGTCGAGCTTGCGGCGATCGTCGTCGGTCGCAGCACGATAGGCGCTGGCAGCCGCCGAATCGACTTCGATGCTGATCGTTTCTGTTTTCATGCAGATAATCCTAACATTTGGCAACATCCGCCGCCAAAGGAATTCGAAGGCGAAGTGCCCGAACGCGAATGACATCCGATCCCGAGGGCGCTAATTCTGATCGCCCGGCTGCGGTGTCGACAGTCGCTGGCGCAGGTACGAGGCGCGGGCCACGTTGCGGTCGGCGCTGTCGAGTTGCGAACGGCGCAGCTTCTGCAAGTGGGCCGGCTGCGTGTGAATGAACAGCTCGTTGACGGTGGGGATCGGCAGATCGTCGATCAAACCCAGGTTGACCCCCATCCGCACGCTCGACAGCAGGTGCATCGTCTCTTCCGAGCTGATCGACTGGGCCGACTTGAGCGTGCCGTAGGCCCGTGAAATCTTGTCGTGCAGCGCCTGCCGGCTTTCTTTGACCAGCGCCTGCCGAACTTTGCGCTCATAGGCGATGATGCTCGGCACCACGTCGCGCAGGTTCTTGATCAGTTGCTCTTCGCTCTTTCCCAGCGTGATCTGGTTCGAGATCTGATAGAAATCCCCCATCGCCTGGCTGCCTTCGCCGTACAGGCCGCGCACGGCGAGGCTGATCTTCTGCAGGGCCTGGAAGACCTTCTGGATCTCTTTGGTTAAGACGAGCGCCGGCAGATGCATGAGCACGCTGACGCGAATCCCGGTCCCCACGTTGGTCGGGCAGGCTGTCAGAAAACCGAGCTGCTCGTTGAAGGCGAACGTGACCCGCTCTTCGAGCAGGTCGTCGATGCGATTGATCTCGCTCCAGCAGGCGTCCAGGTCAAACCCGCTCCGCAGCACCTGGATCCGCAGATGGTCTTCTTCGTTGACCATCAGGCTGACGCTCTCTCCCTCGAGAAAGCAGACGCCGCGCGAGCCGTGGCTTTCGGCCAGCTCGCGGCTAATGAGCTGCCTCTCGACCAGAAACTGGCGGTCGACCCCTTCGAGCTGATTGACGTCGAAATACGTCAGTTGCCCCCCCAAGGTCAGATCGACCACCTGCTTGCGAAGCGTGCGCTCGATCTCGCCGCGGACCGTTTCGTCGGCGCGCGTCAAAAACGGAAACTGCCCGAGGTTGCGGGCGAGACGGATGCGACTGGACATCACGATGTCGGCCTCGGGCCCCAT
Organism: Planctomycetales bacterium; assembly: GCA_020050375.1. Taxonomy (GTDB): domain Bacteria; phylum Planctomycetota; class Planctomycetia; order Planctomycetales; family Planctomycetaceae; genus SIAF01. The sequence continues at coordinate 3,081 of JAGVKR010000644.1, read as the reverse complement.
CCCGCGCATCCATTCGCCGCGCATCTGAATCAGGTCGTTCAACTCCACGTCCGCCATCCCATTTACTCCACGGATTCTTCAGCCGTCCGGTTCTCGAGTTCCTGAATCTGATCGCGCAACCGGGCCGCTTCTTCGTACGATTCTTCGGCGACCGCCAGACGCAGATCGTTTCTGAGCTTAATGAGCTGATATCGTTTCTGACTTTCGTCCGGCGCCCGTTTGGGAAATTTTCCGCAATGGTGCGTTTCGCCGTGGATGTTCTCCAGAAGTGGGAGCAACTCATTGCGGAACGCGACGTAGCAGTTCGCACACCCCAGCCGACCGGCGCTGCGGAACTCGCGAAACGTGAGCTTGCACGTCGGGCAAACGAGCTTTTCCAGCTCTTCGAGCTCGGCCTCCCCGAGGCCCGCCGGGGCTTTGATCAGCCCGCCGGCCGACTCTTCCGAACCTTCGCTCGCCGTGGCATTTCCCAGATACTGCTGGGCGCATTCTTCGCAAAGGTGCAACTCTTGCGCTTCGCCCTTCACAATCTCGGTGATGTGGAGAGTCGCCACCTTGGGACAACGATGGCATTTCATGGAGGGCCGCCCGAGCAAAAATGAATGACCCGATCGCCGTAAGACCAACCGCGTTGAAGCTGCGCGGTTGATTCCGGACAGCTTGGACAATACCGGCTTGTGTGTGCTAAATTCGTTGGTAATTCTATCGGTCGTCGACTCGGTGTCAAGCACGGTCCCGAACGCCTGATTGCGCGTAAATTCCGATGTTTCTTGTGGATGTGACGACCGCCGCCCCCTCTTCCGGGACTGTTTCATGACACCCTATCACCCCGATTTCGAGACCTTCGCGAAGCTCGCCGAAGGGAGCGATCTCGTCCCCGTCTATCGCCAATTGCTCAGCGACACCCTGACTCCCGTCAGCGCCTACTGTCAGCTTCAGGGGGGGCCGTGCGGGTTCTTGTTCGAAAGCGTCGTCGGTGGGGAGCGGATCGGCCGGTACAGCTTTCTCGGGGCCGACCCCTTCCTCGAGATCAACGCTTTCGGAAACCACGTCGTCGTCACGCGCGATCAGAAGACCGAAGAGTTCGACTCGGCCGACCCGCTGGCTGATCTCGAGCGGCTCCTTGGCGGTTACCGTGCCGTCCATGTTGCCGGGCTGCCGCGATTCTGCGGCGGCGCCGTCGGATACGCCGGTTACGACACAGTCCGCTACACCGAACGCCTCCCCGACGCGCCCCCCGACGACCGGAAGCTTCCCGACCTGTCGTTCGCCTTCTACGACCGGATGGTGATCTTCGATCAGATCAACAAAACGATCCTCGTCGTCGCGCACGCGCACACCGCGGGCGGCGACCTGCACGCCGCGTATGCGCGGGCCTGTGCGCGGGTCGACGAGACATGCCGGCAGCTCCAGTCGCGCTCCTCCGACCTGCAGCTCACGGACATCAATCTCCGGGGAGAGCCAACAGTCTCGTGGAAGTCGAACTTCAGCCGCGAGAGATTCGAAGCTGCCGTCGTCCGCTGTCAGGATTACATTCGCGCCGGCGACATTTTTCAGGTCGTGCTCAGCCAGCGGCTGGAGCTCGAAACAACGGCGCGGCCGCTCGACATCTACCGCGCGCTGCGGATCGTCAATCCGAGCCCGTTCATGTTTTTGCTCCGCAGCCCGGCGGTGAATCTGATCGGCAGCTCGCCGGAAATCATGGTCCGTGTGGAAGACGGGGTGGTGACGATCCGTCCGCTCGCCGGCACACGCAAGCGCGGCTCCACCGACGAGGAAGACCGCCGCCTCGAAGAAGAGCTGCTCTCCGATCCCAAGGAGCGGGCCGAGCACGTGATGCTCGTCGATCTCGCCCGCAACGACCTGGGGCGGGTCTCGCGTTACGGGAGCGTCCGCATCAGCGATGTGATGAAGGTTGAGCGCTACAGTCATGTGATGCACATCACGTCGAACGCCAACGGCCGGCTTGCCGAGGGAAAGTCGGCCCTCGATGCTCTGCGGGCCGGGCTTCCCGCCGGGACGGTTTCGGGAGCCCCCAAGGTACGGGCGATGCAGATCATCGACGAGCTCGAACCGCACCGCCGCGGTCCTTACGCCGGCGCCGTCGGCTACATCGACTTCACCGGCAACATGGACACATGCATCGCGCTTCGCACGCTGGTGATGCAGGGTCAAACCGCCTACGTCCAGGCCGGAGCCGGCATCGTCGCCGACAGCGTCCCCAGCGCCGAGTATCAGGAGACGCTGAGCAAGGCCAAAGGGTTGCTCAAGGCAATTGAAGTCGCCCAGACACAGCTTTAGCGCGAATGCCCGGATCGCAGTTCCTCACTTGGCCCGAGCTGCCGTGCCCGTTTCCAGTCGGGCAACGGATACGCAACGTAGATGTTGCGTACCAGACTTTGCATCTATCCCATTTTCACGCCCAATCAGATTTTGTCGATTCATCATAACACGAACTATAAAAACGTCTTAAGGCACAATTGTCGCAGAATCGTCCGTTGATCGTCGCGAGTATCCCTCGCCTCAAACAGTGCAATTTGACGGTCACCAGTGCAGTTGGACGCGAATTTGTTGCATCTCGACCGATTCGATTGTCTGATCACACGTTACGGCCTCACCGAGAATGCTTCCGACTCAATCGCTGTCGGCACAGGTCGGCAGCCAACTCTGCATCGACGCTCATTGATCTGAAAATTCGGTACAGACTGAAATCGGCCGTCGGAGAGGTTTTGTCCCGGACATACGTCGCGATCCGCCGTCGATAAAGAACGCTCCAACAATTTTCCCCGATTGCCAGGCCCGTGCACAGTCCGATCCGGGTGCACTTTTCCAGATCGGCGCACTTTTCGACAATTGGTGCCGTCGTGTATTGTTGTGCGCTGCGTGGGTCATCGCCGCCGCCGCGCCGGATTTGATCGCCTCGACCGTGGCCGCGCGATCGCTGATGCCGTGCTGCACCGTGAGCTCGTCCGCGTCATGTGTGCCCAACCAAACGGTCCCGTCAGCTTCCTGCCACATGACGACACATAGCGGCACGTCCAGGGCTACACTTTTCAACAGGCTGGTAGTGTATTGTCACAG
>JAGVKR010000063.1 GCA_020050375.1 Planctomycetales bacterium | reverse complement strand
TGTGGATCTTCGTGATCGCCGCGCCGAAATAGATGAATCCCAGGAGCAACTGCACGAGTCGTTGCGGCCAGACTGATACAAGCAGGCTCGCCTCGTAGGCCGCCTGACCGTCGCGCCGCCGACGCAGCCAGCCGTCGACCGACCAGAGCGCCCCGCAATCCGACAGGCTCAAAAGGAACATCAGGTGCGTGGCGATCACCGTGTACTTCGTGATCGTGCTCATGGAGTCCATCAGCCCGAAATAGGCGTAGAGCGCAGTCGAGACCACGAGCGAGAACCGCGTGCACCAGCCGATCGAGCTCGTCACGAGGAGAAACGTGAGGGCCGTGAAGAGCCCGACGGCCACTCCGCCGGGAAGCTCCGGCAGGAAATTGGGAAATCCGAAATTGTCGGCCAGCGGTCCCGGCGCGCCGTCGGCCGAATAAATCTCACGCACGTGCGGCCAGCGAAGAACCACGTCGAGCATCAGCACCCACGGCAGCGCGATTCGCATCAGCGCCATCCCGACCGGTATCTCGCGATCGAAGAAAAAACTCCGCAGCCCGCCGGTGAACGAATCTTTCGAGGTTGCGATCGATGCCATCATGGCCTCCCTGCCTGAAACTTCGATTCCGGACAAAGCCGGTTTGTTCTCATCGTCGGTGCGACGCGTCGGCCCGATTTTCGCGTGTCAATTTCCCAGGGGCGCGCCGACCGGTGAGCTGGGCGCTCCCGGATAGGCGCCGCCCGTGCCCGGGTTGATCAGCATTTCGCGCCCCGGCCGTTCGTGATCCATCAGGAACAACGTGCGACTCTTGCTGGCCTGCAACTGCAGCCGCGGATTATCGCCGAGCATCTGGCTCGCCTGGTACGCGAGCCACGGTCCGACCGTTTCAGAAACCGTGCCGTCGGGCAAAACGATCGACCGGACGCGGTAGTACTTCTGCACATCTTTGGGGCCGTCGTACCGGGCTTGCCAGGCCGATTCAGGAATGTTGTATTTCTTGGCCCAGGTCTCTTCGATTACGAACAAACGCGTGATCGGCTCGTGCTGCGTGTGTCGCAGGGTGTTGAATCCGATCCGTGCGGTGTGATTATTGAGCACGTCGTAGTGCTGGCGTCCAACTTCGCCCCATGGATGGAATTCACCCCACGGAGGATTCGCGACATCGTAATACGTCTGGCTTTCACCTTCGGCAATGACGTGCGCCCGCGAGTCGTAGGCGCTCCATCCGCAGAACATATCCCACACGATGAAGTACATCAGCGGGTGCGAGCCCGTGCCGAAACCCAGCATGTGGCACAGGATTCCGTAATTCAACGTCCCAAGATAGGCGGCGATGAACCCGACTGTGAGCAAGCGTTTCATGGAATCCCGACCCTCCCTGGAATGGTCTTTTTCGGCACGTCCAGGCCGAGCGGCCACCGTTGGGGCCGCAAACGCCGCAGGAATATCGATCATCGACGCCAATGCGTCAAGATCAGATACGGGCGCGGTGGGGGAGTGGGGGAGTTGAAGAGATGGATTGGGCGGTTGCGTTCGTAACCCGAAGCGTGAGCGAGGGAATGCGGACGCCTGCAACGTCTGCCCTCGCTCACGCTTCGGGTTAAGATCCCGAGCCGGCATTCCCGGTCCCCGGTCCCAGTTCCCCGGTCCCCCGCGCAACGTCACGCATGCTCGATCTGCGTGTATTCGTCGAGGGTCACGGTCGTTTCCTCGGCGGCGGGGCCGTCTTTGCGGAGCACGACCAGATCGGCAAAGGCCTTGTCATCGAAGCTGCGTTTGACGTGGAGTCCCTCACGCCGGCGTTCGGTTCGTTCGACAGTGCCGGTGACGGTCGTCGTCCAGACCTTGAGGCCGACTTTCAAACGCTGCGTGATCCGGACGTGGTCGCCCGGCTTGAGCTGCTCGAAGGGGAGGAGAGTGGCAGTCGACATTTGTGCAAACTCGTGCGGTTAGATCCACGGGCCGCTACCCGCGGGCTTCGGTCCATTTCGATCCCTGACCCGTGAAGCTGTGATCTCAGACTTCTTTGGCCTTGATCCAGGTCATCATGCTCCGCAGTTGCTTGCCGACGACTTCGACCGGATGCGAACGCTCGCGGCGACGGATTGCCTGGAACGTCGGTTGATTGGCCTTGTTCTCAAGAATCCATTCCTTGGCGAACTGCCCTTCGCAGATCTCCTTGAGAATCTTTTTCATCTCGGCCTTAGTCGCGTCGGTGACGATCCGCGGTCCGCGGGTGTAGTCGCCGAACTCGGCCGTGTTCGAGATGCTGTAACGCATGTAGTTGAGTCCCCCCTGATACATCAGATCGACGATCAGCTTGAGCTCGTGCATGCATTCGAAGTAGGCCATTTCGGGTTGATAGCCGGCTTCGACCAGAGTCTCAAACGCCGCCTTGACGAGAGCGCTCACACCGCCGCACAGCACCACCTGCTCGCCGAACAGGTCGGTCTCGGTCTCTTCGGCGAAAGTCGTTTCGATGACCCCCCCGCGCGTTCCCCCGATTCCCTTGGCGTAGGCCAGCGCGAGCTGTCGGGCCGAATCGGAAGCGCCGGGCCAGAAGGCGACGAGCGAGGGCACGCCGGCCCCTTTCTCAAACTCGGCACGAACAAGATGTCCGGGGCCTTTGGGGGCGACAAGCGCGGCGTCAACTCCCTCCGGGGGAATGACCTGCCCAAAGTGCATGTTGAACCCGTGCGAGCAGAGGAGCAGAGCCCCCTTCTTGAGGTTTGGGCGGATCTCGGAACGGTACAGATCTCCCTGCACTTCATCCGGCAACAGGATGTTGACCAGGTCGCCCGCTTTCGTGGCGTCGGCAGCGGAGACCGGCTTGAACCCGTGCTCGACGGCCAGATCGTAGTTCTTCGAGCCCTTCCGCTGCCCGATGATCACATTGCAGCCGCTGTCGCGCAGGTTCAGCGCCTGGGCGTGTCCCTGGCTGCCGTATCCCAGGATGGCAATCGTCTTGTCTTTGAGCAGAGCGAGATTGGCGTCGTCGTCGTAGTAAACTTTCGCGGGCATGAGCGAGAGCCTCAAGGGGTCAGAGGGTAGTTGGCAGCCTTAGACATTCTGATTTCGACATTCGTTATTTGTTCAAACGGTTGCTTCCGGCGGCGGTTCGGGGCTGGGTTGGTCTTCGTCAGGATCTTCGAAGCTGGCGGCCGAACGGAGCAGGGCGACACGGCCGGTGCGCACCAGCTCGAGGATTCCAAACGGCCGCATGATGTCGATGAAAGCCTCAATCTTTCGTTCCTGGCCGGAGATCTCGATCATCACGTGGCTCGAGCTGACGTCGACGATTCTCGCACGAAAAATATCCACGAGCTCGTGAACTTCGCTGCGTTTTCCATGATCGGTGCTCACTTTGATGAGCATCAGATCGCGTTCGACGTAGTTCTCTTTGGAGAAATCGATGACGCGAACGACCGTGACGATTTTCTCAAGCTGCTTGCGGACCTGATCGAGCGTTTTCTCGTCGCCGTGCACGACGAACGTCATTCGCGATAGCTCCGGACTTTCGGTGGCGCCGACAGCCAGGCTGTCGATGTTGAAGGCGCGCGACGCAAGCATCCCGGAAATGTGCGCCAGCACTCCCGGTTGATTCATAACCAGCGCCGATAAAACGTGTTTCATGCCTCTTGCCTAATCGGAAATCGCACCGCACTGTTTGAAGACGACAGGCGGGAGCGCCACCGTTGACGCCCGGGACCACGACCTGCCTCAGGTCGATTTGAGACACACACCGGCTGCCCCGCGGTTCGCGAAAAATCCAGTGTAGTGGCCGATTCGGCGGCTAACAAGTCAGCCGAACGGATCAGCCGAACGGATATCAAACATCCTCGATGGATGTCACGCGGCGCAAAACGAGACGGCCGTCAGCGCATAGAGATGCGCCACGCGGACGAGGTCGTCGATCGAGACCCATTCGCTCAGTGTGTGGGCCCCGCCCGCGTTTGGGCCGTGCGTGATTCCGGGGACGTTCGCCAGCGCCCAGAACGTGTTGCAATCGTCGCAGAACGGCTTCGCGCCGCACGAAATCGTCTGGCCGGAACTGACGGTCGAAAAGGCCTCCTGGAAGGTCTTCACGAAGGGGTGCTCTCGATCGAGATGGAAGCCATCACGGACGATCTCGAACTCGATGTCGATCGTGGTTCCCGTGCGCTGTGCCACGCCGGCGACCAGTTTACGGAACTCCTCTTCGACGTTGGCCCGCTTCTCACCCGGGAGCCAGCGGCGTGTCCCTTCCAGCCGGCATTCCTGTGGGTACTGATTGAAGATTTCACCCGAATGCACCTGGCCAATGAACACCGTTTCGGTTCCCGCCAGCGGGTCAACCTTCTCCTTCAGGTGCGTGGCGTACTGCCGGAACCTGGCGATCAGCTCCGAAGCGGCGTCAATGACGCTAGGCTCATCGAGCGGCCGCATCACTTCGTGAATCGGCGCGCCCGGCCGGCGAATCCAGATCTTCCATGTTGCCAGTCCGCGGCCGACAATGGGAATGCACCCGTTCAGATATTCCGGAATCAGCACGGCATCCCCCACGCAACCTTCCCGAATCAGGCCTTCGAGCTGCTCGCCGTGGCCCCAGGGTGCTTCGTGCAAATCGTGACCGGTGAAAAGCACAGCGCCGTTGGTCAGCGCCCCGCTGTCGCGCAATACGCGCAACGCTTCGACGGCCGCCGCCGTTCCCCCTTTCATGTCGCACGAGCCGCTGCCGGTGATGTGGTCGCCTGACACTCCGGGTGGGACAAAGGGAAGGTGAACCGTGTCGAGGTGCCCGTTGAACTGCAGCGTCTTTCCCGGTTTGCCGCTGTCAAGCCGCACGACGACGGCGGGCGCGGTCGGATGCCCGCCGGCCGGTCGCTCGACGCGAAATCCGTCGTTGGTGAGAATGTTCGCGAGACAGTCGAGCGCGCCGCGCGCGTCGCCTGTCCAGCTCGGGACGGCGACGAGATCGACGACTGTTTTCACCAGACGGTCGCGGTTGACGAGGGCACGCAGGCGGTTCGAAAGTTCAGGGGTATTGGCAGTCATCTTCGCTCGGCTTTCTCGGCGGGGATCACAGCAACTTCATTGGATGAGAATTGTAGCCAGCCGCCGCACCGTTTGCACGGAGTCGCACGAGTCGCACCGGCGGTACGAACTGATCGGTACGAACTGATCTTGCCCGCTTTCGATGGAATTGGCACACTACGGCCCCTTCCGAATTCGGCAGCCGGTTTGCGCCGGCATCCGTCCCGATCCTCCTCGATTTCGCATGCTTCGCCCGCTGCTGCCGTTGGTGCTGCTGACTTGCCTTTGGGGTTCGGGGTGCGCCATGTATCGACCGGTGGTGGCGGCCAATCCGATCTTTGTGGCTGCCAACAACGAAGATGTCGTGTGGGAGCGAACCGTCGACGTCGTTCACGAGTATTTTGACATCGCCCGCGAAAATCGAATGGTCGGCTCGCAACCCGGGAGAATCGAGACCAAGTACAAAGTCGGAGCGGGACTGCTCGAGCCGTGGCATCGCGACTCACATGGCTTGGAAAGCCGGCTCGAAAGCTCCATGCAATCGATTCGCCGAAAGGCGTTCGTTGACGTCACTCCGACAGAGGGTGGCTATCTGATCGGTGTCGAGGTCTTCAAAGAAATTGAAGATCTGCCGGGAGTGGCCAACAACACCGCGGGTGGATCGACGTTCCAGCAGGGGAACCCCTTACGCCGCGATCTCGACCTGGTCGTCGATGAAACCGCTCCGGCCGGCTGGATTGTCAAAGGACGCGACGATCAGCTCGAGCAGGAACTCTCGCGTCGCTTGCAGGTGGCGTTCTCGCGGTAACGCGCGAGACAATGACGAAATCTCAAGACCGAATGCACTTGGGCAATTGGCGAGCGGTGAACCCCACCCGGCAGGTTCCCGACGCCGGCTGCAACCACACGTGATTCTCGGCATCCATGCGGTCGGTGGGAATGCGAGCCGCATACTGCCACATCATAAAGACCAGATCGTCAGGCATTTCCAGCAGTAGAAACACATTCCGAAGCGGATGCAAGCCGGGTCGCCAGGCTCGCCGAACGATGGTTTCATTCTGGCCGAGTTTGTGTACCATAACGGCGTTCACATCGGCTTCTCATCTCCATCCGGGCATTGCTCCTCACGACCGCATCGTCGAATTCAACATGCGCAACATCATCACGCTCGTGCTCGGTGGGGGTAAAGGAACGCGACTCTACCCGCTCACCAAGTACCGGTCCAAGCCAGCGGTCCCCCTGGCCGCGAAATATCGACTGATCGACATTCCACTGTCCAACTGCCTCAACAACGGGCTCAACCGAATTTACGTGCTGACCCAGTTCAACTCGGTGAGCCTGAATCGGCACATCAATCAGGCTTACAAGTTTGATTTGTTCGGTGGAGGGTTCGTCGAGATTCTTGCGGCCCAGCAGACGCAGGATCGTTCCGACTGGTACCAAGGAACGGCCGATGCCGTGCGTCAAAATCTGCGCTCGATCCAGGGGCCGGGAATCGACTATGTGCTGATCCTCTCGGGAGATCAGCTCTACCGCATGGACTTCGAGCGGATGATCCGCACGCACATCGAAACCAAGGCCCACGTGACGATTGCCGCGTTGCCGGTCGAGCGTCGCCAAGCGTCGTCGTTTGGCATCGTCCGTCTTGACGACAGCGGGCGCGTCGTCGGTTTTCTCGAAAAGCCGCAGACCGATGCGGAGGTCGCGCTCGTTCGGACGGAACCCGCCTGGATCGATGCCCACGGGATCCCCAGTCACGGTCGCGACTGCCTGGCGAGCATGGGCATCTATCTGTTCAACCGCGATACGCTCGTCGAGACGCTTACAAAGACGTCGTACCATGATTTCGGGAAGGAAATCTTTCCGGCATCGATTCGCAGCCGGCATGTGCAGGCGTTCCTTTACGACGGCTACTGGGAGGACATCGGCACGATCCGCGCGTTTTACGAGGCCAATCTGCAACTGGCTTCGGCGAATCCCCCGTTCGAGCTGATTTCTCCCAACGCTCCCATCTATTCGCGCTTGCGATTTCTGCCGCCGTCGCAGTTCAAAGGTTCGACGATTTCGGGGAGCATCATCGCCGACGGCTGCCGGATCGGCGAAGGGACAACGATTGAAAACAGCATCGTCGGCGTCCGCTCGCAGATCGGCCGAAATGTGACGATTCGCAACTCGATCGTGATGGGAGCCGATCTGTTTCAGACCGACGAGGAACTAGCCGCCGACCGGGCCGCGGGACGCCCGACGGTCGGCATCGGCGACGGGACGCGGATCGACGGAGCGATCGTCGACAAGAACTGCCGGATCGGATCCAACGTCCGCGTCTGCAACGAATCGGGGATCGACGAGGCCGACATCGGCGACTGCGCGGCGATCCGCGACGGGATCATGGTGGTCATCAAGGACTCCGTCGTGCCGAATGGGTGGAAGATGTAGACGATGAGCTCGTTCGAGCCAGATGACGTCACCAGTAAGGTGAGCTCAACGGGTATTCTGCCAGCCATGCCGTGACGAAATTCACGCGGTCGAGGAACGTCAATTCCGAAGGCTGAATGCTGGCAGCGAGGCACAAAACAGGGAGTCGCTCGAAGCAGCGCGCGTATCGTGCCGCGATCATCGAACCGCCAGGGATTCCCTTTCGTTCGGATTCTGTCACAAGGAAGTCGCGAACGACGCGAATCGTTTCGTTGACTTGATTCGAGTGTCCGCAGATATCCTGTCCCGCGATGTCGGAAATGAATTTCTGGTATCGGTACGGCTCGGAGTCCAGCACCAGAGACGTCTTCTGTCGGAGCCGACCGTGGCCAAAGCGTCGACAACCGAGATCAATGCCGAGCTCGAGGGGCATATTGAATCGCGGCAGGTTGTGCGCCGGATCGAGGTCGGTGCGAGAAAGATCGTGAATACTAAACCGACATTCGGAGATGATCTTCATGATCTTCTCCAGTCGATTCTGCGCCGAATTCGCAACCTCCAGTGAGCAGCGCGCGACGAAACCCGAATCGTGGATCGCAAATACGAGGGCATCAAACAACGGGGCATATTGCGCGTCGAAGGGACAGTTGATAAAAACGCTGTCCTCGAATCGCCACCCGACACGCACAGGCCCGCGATCAGCTTTCACTCGACGTATTTCCCGTTGCGAAGGCCCTTTTCTCTTGTGCCGCGACTGCTTTCACCGCAGCGCGAATCCTCGCGAGGCTGATCGTTCCAACCTTGCCGAGCGTCTTGATCGTCCGAACCGTCGGTCCCAATGGTTTTTCTGAAGCCGATTTTTCACTCTTGCGTTTAGGCTTTCCAGCCGTGCTTTTCTTCGTCGATTTCGAAACAGAAGCGGTTCTCTTTTTCATTTTGCGATCTCAAAAAGTGTCGGCAATTTATTGCAAGTATTTCTGTGCAAGATCCTTGGGACAAGTGTGACAGAGTCCCGGCCAATTGTAGTGTGAACGCGATTTATAGTCCATCGGAATTGAACGGTCCCCTGCGTTCGATCAGGTATTCTCGGCCTGGTGCAAAAGTGTTCGCGTTTCGCGCTTCTGCGGCGAATCGAAAATCTGTTCCGGCGGGCCGCTCTCGACGATCACCCCCTCGGCGATGACGTGGACCTGATTGGCGACGCGGCGGGCGAAGCCCATCGCGTGCGTGACGACCAGCATCGTCTGGCCCCCTTGCGCCAGGTCCGACATCACCGCCAGAACTTCAGCCGTCATCTGCGGGTCGAGGGCGCTCGTCGGTTCGTCGAACAGAATCAGCTCGGGTTGCATCGCCAGCGAACGGGCAATGGCGACGCGCTGCTGCTGCCCCCCCGAAAGTTGCTGCGGCGTGCTGTCGAGCCGGTCGCCCAGCCCCACCCGATCGAGCAGCGCTCGGGCTTCGTTCACCGCCTCTTCGCGGGGCTTTCCCAGCAGATGGACCGGGGCTTCGATCACGTTCCCCAACACCGACAGATGCGGGAAGAGGTGGAACTGCTGGAAGACCATGCCCACCCGGCGGCGAATCTGCTGGAGCTCGGTCTGACGTTCCCGGTGCGATAACACGCCGGAAAGTCGACGGTCACCAATGGAGATTTCACCCGCCTCGAATGGCTCCAATCCGTTGATGCAACGCAAAATCGTGCTCTTGCCCGAACCCGAT
>JAGVKR010000807.1 GCA_020050375.1 Planctomycetales bacterium | reverse complement strand
TCTTCCGATCTGGCCGTTGCTGCCCTCGGCATGACGATCGTCATCATCTCCGGGGGGATCGATCTGTCGGCCGGGTCGGCGGTCGCTTTGAGTGCGACGGTGCTGGCCTGGTTTCTCAAGCACGACTGGCACCCGGCGATCGCCGTTGCGCTCAGTCTGGGGACTGGTTGCCTGGCGGGTTTCGTCAACGGCCTGCTCGTCAGTTGGCTGCGCGTCGTTCCGTTCATTGTGACGCTGGGGACGATGACGGCCTATCTCGGGATCGCCAAAAAGATCGCAGACGAAACAACGATCCGTCCCGACCTGGCAAAGCAGGTTCCCCGCTGGTTGCAGGATCTGCTGAGCACACGCGACGACGCGCTGTGGCTCGGTCTGCCAACCGGCGCCTGGCTGGTCTTGTTTCTGGCGATCGTCCTGGCGGGTGTGTTGCGATACAGCGTTTTTGGGCGGTACGTCTATGCCCTCGGATCGAACGAATCCACCGCGCGGCTCTGCGGAATCAACCTCACCGCCAACAAGATCGCCCTCTACACGCTGGCTGGCTTCTTCGTCGGCGTCGCCGGCATGTATCAATTCTCGCGGCTCTCGGCCGGCAACCCCATTTCCGGCACAGGGCTCGAATTGCGGATCATCGCCGCCGTCGTGATCGGCGGCGGCAGCCTGAGCGGCGGTCGCGGGACGGTGCTGGGAACTCTCACGGGAGCCGCGATCATGGCGGTCATCGCCAGCGGTTGCACGCAACTGGGGCTCAATAACCCGGTGCAGGACGTGATCCTCGGCGTGATCATCGTCGCCGCCGTCACGCTCGATCAGGTGCGACAGCGCCGGTTGGCGTCGTAATGATCCGCGAAGAGGCAAGCCCGGCATTGCTCTGTCGATTCGCGATCAACAGTTGCGGTATCGCCGGGCTTGCCTCTTCGCGTCAACGCAGCGCCAGAGACGATTCCTTGCCCGCCTGATAGAATCAGCTTGCGCACAACGCATGTCAAAATGCGCGACCCCTTTGAATCTGCGAGGTACATTTCATGCCGGTCCCCGATTCCACGAACGCCGAGCCGGGCGTTTTGCGTGTGCTGACCACCAAGGCCGAGACGCGGGCCTTCTACGACAAGATCGCGCACGTTTACGATCTGCTCTCGGAGCAGACCGAAGGGCCGCTCAAGCACCAGGGGTTGCAGAAGCTGGCGGCGAAGCCAGGCGAGCGCGTTCTCGAAATCGGCTTCGGAACCGGGCATTGCCTGGTCGACCTGGCCAAAGCGGTCGGGGTTGCCGGCCGTGCGTATGGGATCGACCTCTCCGACAAGATGGTCGAGCTGGCTCGGCAGAATCTGGCGAAGCAGAATCTCGCCGACCGGGTCGAGCTGTTCTGTGCCGATGCGACGAAGCTGCCGCTTCCCGATGCGAGCCTCGACGCCGTGTTCTCCAGCTTCACGCTCGAACTGTTCGATGTTCCTGAAATTCCCCTCGTTCTGGCGGAATGCCGGCGGGTTCTCAAGCCGGGCGGGCGGCTGGCGGTCGTCAGCGTGTCGAAAGAGGGGAAGGAAAGCCTGCTGGTCGAAGCCTACGAGTGGACGCACAAGCACTTCCCCAATCTGATGGATTGTCGCCCGATTTTTGCCCGCCGCGCGATCGAACAGAGTGGCTTCAAGGTTGAAGACTCGAACATCGGCCACATGTGGGTTCCCGTGGAAATTGTGCTGGCGAGGAAAGTATGACCGAGTGCGGAGTTCGGAATGCGGAATGCGGAATGACGATCTGCGAACGCGATGCGCGCACTCCCCCCCTTAGGAAGGGGGGGCAGGGGGGGGCGCTTTGCAGGAATTCGAACATCGAACATCGAGCATCGAACTTCCAACGTCAAACCGCCCCGCTGGACGTTGAACGTCGGACGTTGAATGTTGGAAGTTCTCTCCTCATCACCTTTCTCCTCCTAAACGCCTCCCTCCCCGCCGCTGACCCTCCGGCGCCGGTCCCTTACCCCGAGCATCAGGATCTCAGCTACTACCTCGACGCCAGAGGCCAGCGGCATGCGATCAAATCGACGGCCGACTGGGAAAAACGCCGGCAGCACATTCTCGCCAACATGCAGGTCGTGATGGGGCCATTGCCGGACCCGTCTAAAAAAGTCCCCCTCGATGTCAACGCAATCGAAGAGGTGAAAATTGGCGACCTCGTTCGCCGAAAAATCACGTACGCGACCGAAAAAGACGACCGCGTCGCCGCCTACCTTTTTCTTCCCCCCTCGACGACTGGCGAGAAGCAACCGGCCATTCTCTGTCTGCACCAGACGGTGACGATCGGCAAGGAAGAGCCGGCCGGTTTGGGAGGGAAGCCCAACCTCCATTATGCCCTGCACCTCGCGCAACGCGGCTACGTCACGCTCGCTCCCGACTATCCTTCGTTCGGCGAGCACCGCTACGATTTCGATCCGAAGCATGGATATATCAGCGGCACGATGAAGGCCATCTGGGACAACCAGCGGGCCGTCGATCTGCTCGAGTCACTGTCCGAAGTCGATCAGGCACGGATCGGCTGCATCGGCCATTCGCTGGGGGGCCACAATACAATGTTCACGGCGGCGTTCGATCCGCGGATCAAGGCGATGGTCTCCAATTGCGGCTTCACGCGGTTCCACAAATACTACGACGGGAAGCTCGCCGGCTGGACGAGCCCCCGTTACATGCCCTTGATTGCCGGCCGGCACGACAACAACGCTGACAAAGTGCCGTTCGACTTCACAGAGATCGTGGCGTCGTTCGCGCCCCGCCCCTTTCTGGCGAGCGCCCCGGTTCGCGACAGCAACTTCGAAGTCTCGGGCGTCCGCGACGTGATTGCGGCCGCCAGGCCGATTTATGCGCTGTACGGCAAGCCCGACCATCTCCAGGCCAATTACCCCGACAGCGCTCACGACTTCCCAGAAGACGCCCGCGACGTCGCGTATCGGTTTTTCGACAAGCACCTCAAGTAGGGTGGGCTGTGCCCACCGATTGCGATCTGCACCCATCGTTCCGCGGAAATGCATCATGGCTACAGTTCTTGAGCCGAACGTCGAATTCGATCACGAGCATTTGCTGACCGTCGCCGATATCGCACGGCGCTTCGGTGCGATTCCCTCCTGGAGAATCCGTTCGGATCCCGCTCCCGGAACGGCCATCGAAGACGACGTTATTCGGATCGAAGCGCGCGAAAACCGGCATTGCGAATTGATCGATGGAATCCTCGTGGAGAAAGCCGTGGGCTACGAAGAATCGATTCTGGCAGGAGCAATTCTGGCGTTGATTCGTCGTTTCGTCCGTCCCAAGCGCCTGGGTATGGTCGCCGGCGAGGGAGGGATGCTCAAATTCGACCCCGGTCTCGTTTACATTCCCGACGTGTCGTACGTGGCTTACGCGAGCCTGCCGGGCGGGAAGCGGCCCCGTGGTCCGATCCCGCCGATTATTCCCGACCTCGCGGTGGAGGTTCTCAGCGTCTCCAATACGCCAAAGGAAATGCAGCGCAAGCTGACGGCGTATTTCAAGCATGGCGTGCGGCTGGTCTGGTACGTTGATCCCCGAGAACGGACCATCGAGGTCTTCGAATCGCCGAAGTCACGAACCGTTTTGAAGGAGCATCAAACGCTCAGTGGCGGCGACGTTGTGCCAGGTTTCAAACTCAAGCTCCGCGACCTGTTCGCTGAGTTGGACGAAGCGTAACGGGGTAATCGTGCATTCGACCGTCAACGATGATTCCGCCGGCGTGTCCTCTACCGCTCCCAAGCGAATCTGGCCCTACGTCCGCCTGCTCGCCGCGCTGATCGTGACCCCCTCCGTGCTGATCTATCACTGGGGCCTGTTGCTCGTCATGGGGATGATGGACGGACGCCTCCACGGGCGGACATTGGCCATCCTCGCCGCCGGGATCGCCCTGGTGATCCTCCTCACGGTCCGACTCTCCCGCCAGCTTGCCTCTTCGCGATTCGAGCCCCATGTCCCGCGAATCGTGGCTGCCGTCTGGGTCGTCGTGACCGGCCTCATCATCTGGCTCTTTTCCGGCAACCTGATCCCGAAGCCGGTCGTCCTGGCCCTGTTCGTGCCAGCGACGTTCTGGATCGTGTGGCTGGCCTGGATGTTCTATCGCCCCTGGTCGTGGAGTCAGCGCTTAGGCTGGCTCGCACTCTTGCTGTTGCTGACGATTCCCTTTCCCCTGTTGCTCAAAACCGCCGGACTCACGGGCGATGCCCGCGTCAATTTTGCCTGGCGGTCGTCTCCCGTTGATGCATCGCTACATGCGGGAGCAGACGTCGCCAAGCCACAATCCGATGGGACGCCCGCTTCTCTCGAAACACAGTCGAACGCGCACGATTTCCCCCAGTTTCTCGGGCCCGATCGAACCGGCGTCGTGACGGGAGTGAAGCTCTCCTCCGACTGGCAGGCACAGCCGCCGCGCGAGCTGTGGCGTCATCCGGTCGGCGAGGGATGGAGCTCGTTTGCCGTCGTCGGCGATCAGGCCGTCACGCAGGAGCAGCGCGGCGACTCCGAAGCCATCGTCTGCTGCCGAGTGTCCGATGGGGCGCTCATTTGGGTCCAGACTTATCCCGCGCGGTTTGGCGATGCCGATGGTGAATCGACGATGGGGGGGCTCGGCCCGCGCGCCACGCCAACGATTAGCGACGATCGCGTCTATGCCGTCGGCGCCACCGGAAAGCTGCATTGTCTCGACGTCGCCAGCGGCCAGGTGATCTGGGCGAGCGACGTCCAGAAAGACAACGAGGGGCATCCGATTGCGCACGGAGTTTGTGCGTCACCATTGATCGTCGGCGAATTGGTGATCGTCGCCCCGACCGGCAACCCGCACGCGTCGCTCGTGGCCTACGACCGCACGACCGGCAAACGCGTCTGGCACGCCGGCAAGTTCTCAGCCAGCTATGGCTCTCCCGCTTTGGTCGAGCTGGCCGGCCGCCGGCAGATACTGCTCTACACCGACGACGGCGTCGAAGGGCACGACCCCGAGACCGACGAGTTCCTCTGGAACTTCCATTGGACGAACCACGTTCACGTGAACTGCTCGCAGCCCCTGGTGATCGACGGACCGGCCGGCCGGCTGATGATCGCCACCGGCTACGACAATGGCAGCGTGTTGCTCGAGCTGGCTCCAGGCGAGAAGGAATGGTCGGTCAAAGAAATCTGGAAGAACTCCCGCGAAATGAAAACGAAGTTCACCACCGCCGTGCGGCTGGGAGACTGCGTCTACGGTCTCGACGACGGGATCCTCGCCTGCATCGACCTGGCGACCGGAAAGCGGAAGTGGAAGGGAGGCCGCTATCAGCACGGCCAGATTCTATTGGTGGGCGAGCTTCTGCTCGTGCAGGCCGAAAGCGGCGAAGTCGTGCTTGTTCGCCCCGACCCGCAGCAGTTGATCGAGCTGGGGCGGATCCCCGCGCTCACCGGCAAAACGTGGAACAATCCGGCTCTGGCCGGCCGTTGCCTGCTCGTTCGCAACGACCACGAAGCCGCCTGTTTCGAGTTGCCGCTCGCCGAATGACTACCGCGTGTAGTAATACAGCGCGGGATCATCCACGACCCATTCGGTCGACCAGCTCCGGCCGTCGTCCTGGACGACGACGTTGAAGAAAAACGTGTTGAGCTGCTCGGCCGTGTGTCCGTAGGGCTTGGTCGTTGCCAGATGATCTTTCTCGGTGAGAGGGTCGACTCCCGGGCTGGCGTAGAAGTGCGACATTCCGTCGGGCGTGAACGTCATCCCCAGCGTCCACCAGCCGGTGGTTGTGATCTTCGGTCCGATCAGGTCCTCGCCGCGTTCACCCGAGCGGATGAGAATGACCGCCGAATCCTCTTTGTTCACCCGGTCGGACTTGCTGTTGAACTGAATGAACATCCCCGGCCAGTACGGTTCCTCTTTACGAATCGTCCGGCGGCCAATCCGCGAGAACAGCCCCCGCTTCGACGACGTGACGGTTTCCCACGAGCTGCCTTCCAGCTCGGCCCGGAAGCCAAACGACGCGCCGGTCCGTTTTTCCCAGTGCTCGAATGGGGGGAGGAAGACCCGTACGACGATGCTGGGCGCTTTCGACACCGGCACCGGCCCGCCGAGCATCGATGCGGTGTTGACCAGCAGATCGTCCTGTTGCATCTTGAAGCTCGGATGTCCCGGAATGCCAGCCTGGCTCGTGCGCATCAGCAGGGCAAACTTGCTGCCGGGGATGCCTCCCGCCGGCGTTTCGATCCGCTCGATTTTGTCGGGCTGGCCGCGGTACGTGCTCTCGTAGATCCGCTGGTTCTTCGAGATCCCGCTGGGGAGCCGATCCTGCTGATCGATGTTGGTGCTGCTCTTGGGGCCGTTGGGATGATAACCCCATTCGGCGTCTTCGAAATCGTCGCCGACCTGCGTCACTTTCTGACCGCGGCCGGGCACCGAGTAATACCGAAATTGTGCCACGACCGAGACGGATCCCGCGGCAACGACCAGCAGCCCGCACAACAGAGCTCGGTTGGTTCTGAGCGTCCTTCTCAGACAGGTGTCAGCCATTATCCTCGATCCTTCGTTCGGCCTGAATGATTTCGGGGGAGTTCGGAAACGATTAGGGAGCGTACAGTGGAACCTGGGGTACGGAATCTTTCGGCCAACGCAGGCAGTCGGCCAAGGGATTCGGTCCGAAATCGGGTCGTGGTTCGTCCACGGTCGGCATTCTCTGCGCGCTGGTGGTTCCAGTCGAAGAGGCACATCCGGAAAACAGCATCACTCCCGCCAGCGCCGCGAGGCTCGGCAATCGACGGAGTGATAGCGGGGCGTCACGTTTCCACAAGTGGTAAGATCTCACGAAGCGACAATCGCGTGGCGGTCGGATCAGAAAACGGTCCCGCAATCACGGGACAAAGCGAGATGCTGGCAATATCGGCATTTCGGGCAGTGGAGGCATTCCGAGAACCACTCCCCTCCGTCAGGCAACCCGGACTGCCCATCTTTACACAATATGAACGAGCGACCGACAAAACGACGGGGGCCGATCGGCTGGCTGATCGACAACCAGAATCTGATTCTGGCAATCCTGATGGCATCCTCGCCAATCCTCATCGTTGTCGTCTTTGGGATTATCTGGGTTGTCTGGGCAGTGATCTCGGGCATTGGCCGCTGAGCATGTCAGCCACTCGCAAAATCATCGTGACGCTGCTCATTATGTTTTCGCCAATCGCCATCGCGATTGCCTGGGCCGCATGGCTCATATGGGCAGG
>JAGVKR010000784.1 GCA_020050375.1 Planctomycetales bacterium | reverse complement strand
GTTGGGGGTTCCGTCGAGCTCGCAGAGCCGTGCGTCGATTGCGGATTGATCGGCCGCGTCCATTCCGCAGATGGCGGGGCCAAGCGTTTCGATGATGTTTTGAACGGCGCGGCGCACTCCCTGCCCGTTCAGCCGCTTTGGATCGCCGTCGCGCAATTCGCACGCTTCGAACTGGCCGGTGCTGGCTCCGCTGGGGACGATGGCCGAGCCGGTTTGGCCGCCGGCGCAGGTGACTTCAACCTCGACCGTCGGCTTGCCGCGGCTGTCGAAGACCTCGCGGGCATGAATGCGTTCGATGCGGGAGGCGTTGGATGAGGTGGGCATGGGCTGCGTGGGAATGGAGGAGGCAGGAGGCGGGAGACAGGGGTCAGGGGCTTTTTCTGATGCCTGTCGCCTGACTCCTGTCCCCACCGATGCCCGCGTTGAGCCGGCTGAGAACGGCGGGCCAGTCGGGGGGGGGATCGAGGAACAGGCTGCGGCAAAAATCACGGACGATCTGGTGGTCGTTGGGATCGGGCAGATAGTCGATCTTGCTCGTGCCATCGATTCGAGCCCACATGCAGCCGGCGAGGTGCGCGATCGTGCGTTGAACGAGCGCCCGAATCGCGAATTCCGGATGACTGGCGAGCGGCAAAATTCCGGCGGCGTATTTCCGCCAGAACGCGGTCGTCAGGCCGGCGTACTCGTCGAATCGGTCGCGATGCAGCAGCGCCTTAAGCAGCAGATGGCTGAGGAAAAACCCCATGTCGAATGCGGGATCGCCGAAGTGACCAGTCTCATAATCGACAAGGAAAATCCAGTTGTTGGTGATCAGCACGTTTTTGGGGCTGAAGTCGGCATGGACCAGGCAGATCGGCGTGGCGAACATCGTGTCGATCATCTGCTCGATCTGCGGTCGGACTTCCGGGCAGGCGTCGGCGACCCGCCGATAGAAGGGATCGACCCGCAGTTGGACAAAGACCTCGGTGTCGCCGAAACGTTGTTTCAGCTCCGGGCGAAAGGCCGTTTCGCGGTGCATGGTCGACAGACAGCGTCCCAGGAATTCGGCGACGCGCGGATTGGCTTTGCCTTCGAGCAGGCGTTGCTTCCAGACCACATGCTTGGCCGGGGCGGCCTCCATCAGGAAGAGGTAGTTGTCGCGATCCTCGAACAGCACTCGGGGAACGACTTTGCGCGGGAGCAGGGGTTGGAGGACGCGCATCACGTCGGCCTCGCGCCAGATGCGGTCGAGGCGGCTGAACCACGGATCGTGCGTGCGGAGCTGAGCTCGCGACTGCTTGAGGACAAAGGGTTCGCCCGCGGTCGGTGTCACGCGCAGCACGACGTTGGAGACCCCCCACGCCAGAGGAGTGACCTGGGTCTCGACACCGGCTCCCGGCAATCCATGATCGCGCAGGTAGTCGGCCGCGTTCTCGGAGCTGATTTCGAGCATGACGATTCAATATCGTGTCCCGGCGGACGAGACACAAGCCCCCATGAGAGCCTCGTACACGAGCGCGCGGTTTGCCGGTCGACTGGCCGTGAACTCCGGTGCCGGCGGTTGGGGCCGGTTCCCGTGATAATCCCCGTAAACCACACTTCCGCCGTGGCCGATCTCATCGATTCTGAGAATGGCGCGGAGCGCCCCGTGACGTGGCGGAACGGGAAAAATCTGCCGGATCGACGGGGTCTCGGGAAAAGGGAAGTTGGGTTGGGGGCGATTTCGGCCGTGAATTCCGCAGGACAAGTCGGTTGTACGCGATCCCGGCCAAAATGCCCGTCCGCGGCTGAACTTTTTGTTGCATGCGGCCGGAATGGTGCGATACACTGACTGAGTGGGGAGTTTGGCCGTTTGATTGAGCAAAGGAAACAGTTATGCAGGTTCGTTCTCCGAAGTTCCGTCTGGCCGCTCGATCCGGAGCGTTGACTCTGTGTGCGGCTCTCGCGATGACGTTGAGTTTGACGGCCGCGGTCAAGCGGCCGATCAAGAAGCCGACTTTCGATCCGGCGGCCCGCGAAGTCGAGTTCTTTGCCGGGATCGAGGAAGGGACGCTGGAATCGACCGTGATTATGAAAGGTCCCTTCGAGGGGAATGTCTTCCTCGCGAACAAGGGGTCGCAACCGATCACCGTCAAATTGCCCAAAGCTGTGGCAGCCGTTCAGGTTCTCAAGCAGGGCTTCGGTGGCGCGGCTGGAGGCGGTGGTGTCGGTGGGCAGCAGGCCGGCGGTCAGACTGGCGGCGCTCAAACCGGAGGAGGCGGGTTTGGCGGCGGCGGTGGTGGGATGATGGGTGGTGGGGGAGGCGGTATGTTTTCCATTCCGCCCGAGAAAGTCGTGCAGGTTCCCCTGACGACCGTTTGCATGGATCATGGCAAACCGGACCCCCGGCCCAAGATGACGTACAAACTCGTCCCGATCGAAGATTACACGAGCGACCCGGTCTTGCGCGAGCTCGTGGCCATGGTTGGCACGGGCAAGCTCGATCAGTCCGCGGCGCAAGCGGCTGTCTGGCATCTCACCAACAATATGAGCTGGGAAGAATTGGCGGCCAAGCAGATTCTGCACGTTGGCGGAGTTCCGCCGGAGAAATATTTCAGCAGCAGTCAATTGGCAGGCGCTCAACAGATTGTGGCCAGCGCGCAGGGGCGCGTTCGCGAACGTGAAGCGGAAGGCGACACCGCGAAACCCCGCAATCGTCGTCCCGAAAAGAAGCTCTAGGGCGGCCGGCGAAACGCTCGGCGCGCTGCCGCGAATAAAAACAACAGGGACCTGCCTCGATGGCAGGTCCCTGTTGTTTTTCGCACCGCGACACGGCGTCGATCAGTACCGGAGCTCGGCGCCAAGCGACATGCCGTGCACGAGGAAGCTGCTGTAGTCGAGTTTCGTGCCGAACGCCGGCGGGTTCGACGATCCATTGTCGTTGTAATAGATGTTGTTTTCCGGGCGCGTCACACGGTTGAGCCAGAGCAGGCTGTATCCGATGCGAACCGAGAAGTTTTCATGAATATTGATCTGCGCATAGGCCGGGATGTCGACGCCGAACGAGAAGCTTGTTTTCAAATCGTCGGAATAATTGACCGGGTCGTTGTTGGACCGCAGGTGATCGGTGGCGACGGTGCCGAACATCGTATTCCCGAGAAACAGCAACTTCGGGTCGATTCCGAAACCGAGATACTTCGAGACCAGTTCGAGCCGCGCTCCAAACTGCCCGCCGTAGAGGTTGTTGAAGGTCATCGAGTTGATTCTCGTCGTGACCGGTGGCGCGTTGTCGAATGGGTCGTCGAACGTCCCGCTTTGATTCAGCCGCTCGTGCAGGCTGAGGTATCGCACGCCGATCGTGGGATTGAAATGAAACAATCCATCGCGGTCATAGTCGCCGACGTAATTGCCCTCGGCCCCCCACAACTGCGATGCGTAAATCGCGCTGTAAGCCCGATTGTAGAGCAGCACGCGGGTGCCCTCCTGGCCGTTGGTGAGAACGCTGGTTGCCACCATCTGCTGGACGAAGTGGAGACTGTTCGGGTCATTCGGATTTGTCACGAGCTGTAGCGGAAACCGGTTGACGGAAAAACCGCTTTGCTTCACTCCCAGCATGAAGGCGCCGATCTCGATCGTTCCCCCGTACAACAGCTCCAAGCCGCCTGTGACTCGAATGCCGTTGATGTCGGCGAGATTGATCGATTCCGTGGTTGGAACGCGGCCGCGGGCGATGATATTGGTGGTTCCCGGGTCAAATACATCAAAGGTTTCTGACGGATTGTCGACGTTGGCCAGCGGAGCGCCCAGGATGGTGTCGCCGGGATCCGGAAGGTTCCAACGGATCCATTCCGTGCGCAGGAAGCCGCCGTCAAACACCCGCGCCGGTCCGTAAGGGGCCGACCCCGCGACGACCTCATCCGGATCGCCATACCATTCGGCTGGTTGCGCGACGGGGACCGGCGTGCGATAAGGAGTCTGGGGATATCCGCCAGGTCCGCCCGGCATACCGGATTGGGCAAAGCCCGGCACCGCGCCCCAGGAGCACGCCTCGATCAGCACGGCGAGTGCAAAATAGCGGGCTCGTGTCATCTTCCCGGTCCTCTGCAAGGTCGAAGAGGGGAGACATCTCCCCGCAGACCGTCTAGGGTCCAATGGATTGGTCTGTAATGAGTATTCACGCTGTAACACGAATATCGGACGTGTCGGTAAGGCGACTTGGCTAAAACCGGTTCCGGTGACGAAAAATGTAGCGGTCGCACTCCTGCCAACGTCTGCAACGGTCGCAATCGATCTATGGATTGGAGGGCTGCGCAATCTGCGAGGTTTTGTCGATTGTGCCGAAAATGCCCCCTGCGGAACGGCCTGCATTCCGAGTGGCAATGTAATGCAATGGATTTGTTGCGTTGCAGAACTCCCATTTTTCCCATTTTCCATTCTACGTGAGCGCGAGATTTGTCGTGACTATTATGTTTAAAGCAGGAAGTAGCCCATCGCCTCTCGCGCGGGCTTCGACGGATTGCGATCCTTCGACTATCCATTTTCCCGACCCTGCGAGCAGCGGCCTGGATCAAGTTGAAAAGACAATCAGCCGAAGCTTCGCGAGGCGATCCAGGCGCACTTCGAAAGGCACCTGGAACGGGACATGGAAGACATCCAGTATCGGAGCCACGAGACCAGCGAAGAAGCTCATGGACGACGGGATGAACGATCGTACTTTCTCACCAGGGTTCCGACGGACTTCGCGGTCAAGGGGGAGTGGCCGTGGGTCAAGGCGATCGGTTACTCGCTGCGCGTGACGCAGCAGGCCGATGGTCGTGAAACGACGGAAATCCGGTTCTATATTCTCAGCCGCTATCTCAGCGGCAAACGCTTCAGCGAAGCGGTTCGCGGACATTGGGGCATCGAGTCCATGCAT
>JAGVKR010000517.1 GCA_020050375.1 Planctomycetales bacterium | reverse complement strand
GGATGGACCATGCCGGGTGAAGGATGCGTCATGACCGATTCCCAACGATTCGGTGTTGCCAGGAGATTCAGTCTACCCGTCCGACGTTGTCGCGTCAGCGCCGCCTTCGGGTGCCACGGCCAGCGACCATCGGGAGTCGGCCGTGCGAATGGCGAGTAGGTATTCCATACGAGGAATTGTCATGAAGGTGGTGGTCCGTGAAAGGCACCGATCTGAAAAACAATGTCTCGTGACGCGCGCACGGCCGACTTCCTTCGGGCGCTGGCCGTGGCACCCGGGCCAACAACTCTTGATCATTGACGGTCAGACACCTAACTCCGCGCAAACGTCGACTCGCGCGGGGCCGTGTAGCGAATCGCCAAATGCGGCGTTTCGAGTCGCTTTTGCCCCGTTCCCAGCGACTCGCACGCCGCCGCGACCAGCCCCGTCGTGAGCAGCGTTCGCTCGAGCGGGTAGGGGGATTTGCCGGTCACAAATGTCTCTTCAGCCTTCGACATCAGTTCGGCCGAATAGGTGACGTTGGGAGTCGGCGGGAGATAAAACAGTGTCGACAGCGGCTCGGGCTGGCCTTTAAGGCGAACCGCGAAGTTGAAGTCACTGACGAGGCCATTCATCATCAACATCGTCGATTTCGTCCCGTCGGTGTACTCGATGCGATACGCGATCGGGGTCTTCACCCATTCGCGAATCTGCGCGTCGGTCGGATAGCGGTCGCTGTACGACTCGGGCTGCGCGAGCGTCTGGCTCCGCGACAGGCACGCCGCGAACAGTTTCGGATCCCATCCCCCGGCGGCGAAGCTGCCGGCCTCCATTGCTTTCCAGACCGCGTCGCCGCGCAGCGCCTGGATCGCCGAGACGCCCGTCTCGCCCCCCTTGCGGCGTTCGACCATGCACTGAATGACTTCCAGCGCGTGAAAGTCGTAGCTGTCGACGCTGCCGATCGCCAGGCACATCGATTCTTCGATTTCGCCTCCGTACGGCAGGTCGACGCTTGGCATCCGCCAGGTGACGGGAAGCGACGAGCCGGCCGTGAACGCGAACTTCATCTCGCGCGAGAGGTCATACATCTCCTTGGCCCATTCCCACTTCCACGAGAGGTGCTTGTCGTTGAACACCGGCGCCGTCTTGCCGTCCTTGCGGAAGACGTCGGTCGTCTGCTTGAAGAATTCGTACCGCGGATATTTGGTCTGTTCGTATTCGCTCTTGGGATAGTTGCCGTGCTCGCCGATGATCAGCACGGCGTCGACTGCCAGTTTGTCGCCGCCGCAGCGCAATGCCTCGGCAACCGTCGGGTAGATCGGGAAGCCGAATTCTTTGGCGCGCGATCGGGCGAGGTCTTTCTCGGGAAACTGATCGACGTAGGCCGCGACCACATCGAACGGGGGCCGGTGCCATTTCCCCTGGAGCGGATACCCGACGAGGAATCGCTCGGCCATGTGCCAGGCGTGCGAGTGGAAACGCCACTCGGTCGTGATCACCGCCATCCGCTTGTTCTTCGTCTCGGCGGCGAAGGCCAGCGGGTTGAGCGAGGCCCCGACGAGACCCGCTCCGACGGTGCCGAGGAAAGCTCTGCGGTTGATCATGGTTGTGCTGTCCCTGTCGTGTTCGATCCGGATCTATCGACGCTCGTCAATGCGTTCCGCATTCTAACGAGCGAGAATCACGACTGCCAATGGCGCGAGAATGTTGAATGTCGAAATCCAAATGTCTAATGAAATCCGAAAACTCAAAGCTCAAATGTCAAAGGCGTCGTTTCGAATTTCAGGCTTTGTCTTTCCTTAGACATTTGAATTTCGACATTCGTCATTCCCCCAAGAGCACTTCATCTCCAACGCGAATCACCCCGCCTGCTGCCGACGGCAACCGCGTGTTCACGGCGAGGCGGTAGAAGTGGTCAAACCGCGAGCGGGTCGCCCAATACGGGAGCGTCTCGTAGCGTCGCTCCTCGAAGATGCGGCCGAACTCCGGGTAGCGCTGGCCGTCGCTCGGCGATCGCGTCGGCACGATACAGCGGGCACAGGGATTCGTTCCGGCGAGCTCGACCGATCCGATTCGAAAGCGAACGGGGCTTCCCTCTTCGCCGTACAGCCGGTCTTCCCAAAACGGCTCTTCCCCTTCGATTTCCAGATTGGCGCGAAAGCGAAGGCGCGCGTCTTCGACAGTCAAGCCCGGAAACCATCCGGCGACTTCCTGCAGCGTGCTTTCGCCGATAATCGTCGGGCCGGGAGCCTCGGTGTCGTCGGGAAAACCGGCCTCGGCGTTCTCGCGCAATTGGATCGCTTGACCGAAATAATCGCCGAGCCAGCGCTCCAAAACCTCACGATCGCTGTCGAGAAGGAACGAGGCCGACCTGTCTCCGGCCTGCAGCGTGATCCGCCGCGCAGCCAAATCGAACTTCGACCGTATCGCGTGGACCTTCGGCGTTCGTTTGCCATTCACCCACTTCCCCTGATCGTCGTACAACGCGAACTGACGGTCGTGCTCCAGCGCGCCGCTCGGCAGCACGGTCGCCTCGCCCACGTCGACCGGGTCGAACGACTTGATGGGATAAATCAGTATGCGCGAGAGTGTTGCCATGTTCGAGCGAACGAGTTGAAACGTTTGTGGGAAGAAGAATGGGAACCACGAAAGACTCGAAAAACACGAAAGGAATCAGGGAGCCAGCCGAGCCCCGGCACGCCAGGACCTCTTCGATTTCCGTCTCATTTTTCGAGCTACTAACATTACGAATCTACGGACGGCGCGAAGATTTCGATCAGCGACAGTGGACTGACCACGGAATACACCGAAGACACGGAAGAAATACAAGTAAAATGACGAGTACGATCTATTCGCTCGTCCGCCCTCTTTTTCCGTGTGTTCCGTGGTCCTGAGTGGTGTCTCGGTTGCGGCTGAGCAATGCGAGGCCGCGCTGGGTGATTCGCGTCTTTCGTGGTTTCTCGTTTCGTCATTCGACCTTGATTCGACCTTGGGTTTTCGACATTCGTCATTTTCCTTGTCAGCTTCTCCGCCACATCATCCACGCTGTCGGGCCGACGACGAGGATCATCCCGAGGACTGTTTGCGGCGTGAACGCCCGATGCCAGAGCAAAACGTCGAACAGCATCCCGAAGCCCACCTGAGTCAAACCCACGACCGATACTTTCGCCGGCTCGCCAGTGGTGAAGGCCTTTGTCAGAAAGAACTGCCCGATGGTCGCCGAGAGGCCGACGCCGATCAACTGGTAGGGGGTCGTTCCCTCGCGGAGCGCCTCAAGCGACGCGCCGTGATCAAACACGAAAAACGCCGCGACGACGAACAGCAGCGAGACAAACGAGAAATGCACGACGATCGCCCGGACATCGAGATGGCTGAGCCGGTGCAGGCCGATCATAGCGATGCTGCTGCAGAACGACGCACCGACGGCCGCCGCGGTCGCCAATCGTCCGGCAGCGGCGATCGACGGCGCGGCCCCCTCCAGGAGCGGCTGTTGAATCAGATACACGCCGG
>JAGVKR010000375.1 GCA_020050375.1 Planctomycetales bacterium | reverse complement strand
GAAGCTCGCCGCGACTCCGCCCATCGTGGGATTGGTCAGCACCGAAATGAACAGCCCCCCGGCCCTGTCGTAACGGGCGAGGGCGGCGCACACCTTCCCCATCTGCATCAGCGACAGAATTCCCTCGTGCATGCGGGCGCCGCCACCCGATCCGCTGACGATGACCAGCGGCAGCGCCAGACGTGTGGCCTCTTCGATCGCGCGCGTCAGTTTTTCGCCGACCACCGAGCCCATGCTCCCCATGATGAACGCCGAATCGGTGACGCAGCAGACCAGCGGTCGACCGCGGAGGTAGCCGCGCCCGACAATGCACGCTTCGCGCAGGCCCGTCTTGGCCTGTTCGGCCTTGATGCGCTCGGGATAGGCCACGCGATCGCTGAACTCCAGCGGATCGAGCGACGACAGATCGGCGAACCATTCTTCGAAGCTGTCGGCGTCGAGCAATTGCTGGATCCGCACGCTGGCCGAGACGTACAGATGGTAGTTGCATCCCGCCTCGGGACAGACTCCCATCCGCTCTTCGACCATTTTCCTGAAGACCGTCGCGCCGCATCCCTCGCAGCGCATCCAGAGCCCTTCCGGAACTCCGCGCTTGCGACGCGGCGCTGCGGCCTGAGTTTCGGGCTCAGCTTTACGGACAGTGCTCATCGGCGACGGCTCCTAAGACAGTGAAGGGGGCACGAGACCTCATCATCCGGGCCGCGACGCGGCCAGCTCGGGCGGAACAATGAACTCGCCGGTCAGCGACTTGTACGTGTTTTCCGTCAGCAATTCCCAACTTCCACAGCCGCCGGTGCAGGCCCGCGAGGCGGCGTCGAGCGGCAATCCGCGGATGACGGACGAAATGATCGCCGCCAGGGGATCCCCGGCCACAAACGCCAGGTGCCCTTTTTTCTTGAGGGGCTTTTCCAGCGTCTTCCGCACCCGGTCGATCGCCTCGAAAAACGTTTCGCCTCCGGGCGGGCAGATCGCTTCGGGCGATTCCTGCCATTGCTTGAAAACTTTGGGGTGCTTGCGGCGGAGCTCATCGAGCTGCAGGCCCTGCCAGAGACCGAGATTGATATTGAACAACCCCTCGATTTCTTTGACCGGCACACCGCGCGCGGCCCCGATGCGACCGGCCGTCGTGCGGGCGGGCTCACACGGGGACGTATAGATGAGATCGATCTCGATCTGGCTCAGGTCGTTGAGCAGTCGTGCGACTTGTTCCTCGCCTTGCGAACTGAGGGGCAGATCAAGCGTACCCTGCAGCCGCTGCTGTTCGTCGAAGGCCGTTGACCCCGGACGAATCAGGACGATTTGGGGCATGGAAATGGATTTCACTCCGTTGGCGAGCGCGCGGAGACGGCCGCGCTTGCCGCCGCGAGCTGCAATCGTTCGATTGCTTCGCGGTAATCCGCTGTGTCGAAAATTGCGCTCCCGACGACGAAGTGGCAGGCGCCGGCGTCGGCAGTCGAAGAAATCGTATCCGGCCCGATTCCACCGTCGACCGAAAGCAGCGTCTCGGGGCCGATCAGTCGTTTCAAATGCCGCAGTTTATCGAGAGCTGCCGGGAGGAAGGCCTGCCCGCCGAATCCCGGTTGCACGCTCATCACAAGCACCAGATCGCACTCCGCCAGAACGGGCTCGATGGCTTCCACAGGAGTCCCGGGGTTCAAGGCCAGCCCCGCCGCGGCACCGGCTTTTCGGATCCGGCGGAGCAACGGCAACGGGTCGGGCACCGCTTCGATATGAAACGTCACGAGATCGCAGCCAGCGTCAAGAAAATCCGGCAAATACCGGTCGGGTTCGGAAATCATCAAGTGGGCTTCGAAGGGAATGTCGGTCAGGCTCCGCAGGCTGCGGATGAGCATCGCCCCGTAAGATAAGTTGGGGACGAAGTGACCGTCCATCACATCGAAATGCAAAAGCGGCGCCTCGGCCCGCTCCAGCAGAGCCACCTCCCGATGCAGGTTCGCGAAGTCGCACTTGAGCATCGAAGGTGCAATCAGCGGCGTCTTATCGAGCAGCCTTTGAACGACTGACGGCCCGTTCATTGCAATTTGGTATGTCTGGCTGGAGTTTTCACGTCAAAGGCCCGTTGAACGGGCTGTCCGGAGGACCGTTGAAGCCGGCTATGGAAATGGTCGCCGCTCCGGCCGCCACGCCGCAGCCAGCCCCTGACTTCCCTAAAGAAGCTATCTGTATTGTGGCGGTTTTTCCGAGGCTCGTCCAGCCAAATGTCAGATCCGGACGTCATCAACACAACGAGCGCATGACGTAAGCCATTTACCGGAAATGCGATACGACGCACAACCGCGACTCAGAGCTTGGCGATCCGGGCGATCAGGTCGGCGGTGCGGCTGGAATAGCCGTATTCGTTGTCGTACCAGCCGAGGACTTTGACCATGTTGCCGCCGATGACGGTCGTCCAGCTCGAATCGAACACGCAACTGTGCGGGTTGCCGATCACGTCGCTCGAAACGATCGGGTCTTCGGTGTACTCCAGAATCCCCTTGAGCGGCCCTTGCGAGGCTGCCTTCATCGCCGCGTTGATCTCCTCTTTCGTGACCGTTTTCGACACGGTCGCCACGAGATCGGTGATGCTTCCCGCCGGCACCGGCACCCGCAGGCTGAGCCCCGTCAGTTTTCCGTTGAGTTCCGGCAGCACCAGCCCGACGGCTTTGGCGGCACCGGTTGACGTCGGGATGATGTTCAGCGCGGCAGCCCGCGAACGGTGCGGGTCGGAGTGCAACTGATCGGAGACTCTCTGATCGTTCGTATAGGCGTGCACGGTCGTCATCAGACCCTTTTCGAGACCGAAGTTCTCGTGCAGAATTTTGACCATCGGCGCCAGGCAGTTCGTGGTGCAACTGGCGTTCGAGATGCATTTCATCTCGGAGTTCAGTTGATTGTCGTTGACCCCCAGGACGCAAGTCAGATCGGGGCTGTCCTTCGCCGGTGCCGACAACACCACTTTGCGAGCCCCGGCCGTCAAATGGCTGTCGTAACCGGGCTTGCCGTCCTTTTCGCGGCCGGTGAAAAAACCGGTGGACTCGACCGCGACGTCGACCGCTTCGGCCTTCCAGGGAAGGTTTCGCGGGTCTTTTTCGGCCGAAATGCGGATCTTCTTGCCGTTGACCACCAGCGAATCACCCGCGGCTTCGACCGTTCCGGGGAAACGTCCCTGAACGCTGTCGTACTTGAGCAGCATCGCCAGCGCCTGCGGGCTTCCCAGATCGTTGATCCCGACGATTTCGAATTCCTGCGCCCGGGCTGCCATCACCCGGAACACGATGCGACCGATTCTGCCAAACCCGTTGATGCCGACTCTGACCGCTGCCACGATGTCCGCTCCTTATCAAAACGCGAGAACAACCCCAACCTCGTTTGAAACAGGCTGAGCGCCTGAGCATGCGCCGGACCGAAAGTATCCCTGAACCGAACACCGTTCGGAAGAAGAAGCCAACCGACCAGGCTGCGGGTCGCCTACAGGATGAGAGCCGGCTCCCCGCCGACACGTGCGGCAGGCCGCGCAGCTCCAAAAATCTCCACAACCTCAAATCACGGGCGTGATTATAGTGATCGCCCAGGAAGGCAACAAGTTTGTGACACAACGGCGTTATTTCCCGGTGCGACCGCGACTATGACATTATCGCAGATGACAGGAGTCTGGCGCACAACACACTTTGCCAGTGACGACTGGCGGGTGCCGGGGTCAAAGCGGGAAATCCATCGGCCGCGTTAAAGGCAGTCCGTTGAATCGATCCGAATCGGCGCTCGACCGGCACAATCCGCGAGCGTGGCCCCGTAGCCGGCGACGGGGCCACGCTCGCAATTTGGTTCCAGCCGTGCGTTCGCTTCCACGAAGGGGTGACGCGCCGCGACTCGTGATTTCCGATGCCGCTTTGACCCCGGCACCCGGCGACAGGAGTCAGACATTTGCCAGGGCTTGAGCATCGCTCCCCAATTGACAACCGGGCCCTGCGGCGGATGATCAGCGGTTTTCAGCCTTCGAGTGCTTTGTCAACACGAAGAGTTCGGGTGCCACGGCCAGCGCCCGGAGGAAGTCGGCCGTGTGAATGGTGAGTTGATGGGCCTCGTCCAATAACGTTC
>JAGVKR010000211.1 GCA_020050375.1 Planctomycetales bacterium | reverse complement strand
CGGGCGCGGCGATGCACCAGCATCTTCGCCAGATCGGCGCGGTGCGGCTAATTCTCGGGCTGATCGAGCGCCAATTGCACCGTGCCGTACAGGCCTCGCGTATCTTCGGCGACCAACAGCGCGCGCTGCCCCGCCTTGCGCCACGCGCCGCCTTCGACGCAGTAGCGATGGGTGGTCGGTCATGGCGTCGTCGGCTGGGAGGTTGCCGAGCGATGCGGATTTTCTGGATTCACGGCGGAAATCAGGCAACCGCCGCCCGCGTCGCACGATCATAGTGCACGGTGCCTTGGAAGGGCAAAGGTTGGATTCGGCACGGGATTCTGTCCCTTTTCTACGCGCCCAGGTAACAAATCCGCGCGCCCTGCGCTTGGGACAAGTGGAGAGGACGGGGGGCGCCCGCCGCCGAATTACTCGAAAGCTGAGTTGAACCCAACGCGAAGTAGGCGCAATTGGTGCGCCTGTGTACCAAACTCACATCGCCTAATGGAGATTGTCCGATGATCCGCTCCCAGTTGTACCTATTGATGGCCCTGAGCCTTGTCGGCGCTTCTTCGACGGGTTCGGCCGCGGCCGGACCGTGGGGGACCATGTACTCCAAAGGTCCCGCGGCTGGCCAGGCCCCGTCGTCCCAGACCAACCAAACGCCTGGTTTCAGCGGCGCCCGCGGCCAGAATGCGCGCCGAATCAGTCCCACGCCGGTAACTTCCAAAGCAATAGCAATCCGGGAACCGCCAACAAATTCAAAGCGTACCGGCCTAACTCGAATCTGTCGCCGCGGATCCCAACGCCGAAGAGTTCGAATCCGGCCTCCGCGCTCAGCAAGTTCAATCACAGCAAGGCCAACTCCGGCATCATTACGTACCCCCGAAGCGGCCAGCGGCTCATCCCCGACCCCGGTCCGCCTTTTGATCCTGGAAAACTCGGCGGTGGTAGCGGTGGCGTGGGCGGCGGAGCCGGTGGCGGCGCTGGCGGAACAAGTGGTGGGATTGCCGGGAAGCTTGGTGGGCTCCCGCCCGACATCAGCGGCAAGATCGGCGGCGGTGGAGGCGGGTCTGGCGGCGGCATCGCCGGCAAGATTGGGAAATTTCCGCCGGACCTCAGCGACAGACTTAAGCTTCCGGGCCCTGGACCGGGACCTGGACCGGGCCCTGGAATTCCGCCCGGTCCAGGCGGCCCAGGCGGCGGCGGGGGTGGTGGCTCTGGAACTCCTCCGACCACGCCCCCGCCAGGCAATCCGGGTGGCGGTGGCTTGCCGTTCCCGGTCCCGTACCCAGTTCCGGTTTGGGGCGGTGGCGGTGGCTATTACGGCGGCACGACGGTCATCCAACCAGTCCCGCAGGCGGCGATACAACCGGCCGAGCCAATCGACCTGGAGTTGCTGGAGGTGCGGCAGCTCGATCGGGGTGACGTGGCCAACAACATTGGCCCCGCCTTCCGCGTCACGCTGCGCGACAAAAGCGGGGAGATGGTGCGACAGGCGTTCGACGTAGCGCTGGCGGCCTCGATCGGCCGACAGCCAACCGCTGACGCGGCGTTCGCCACCGCGCGGGTCAAGGGATTACAGGCGGGACAGACGCTGGCTATCGAATTGCGAATGCCCGCCAAGGCCCTCAACATCGGCCTGAACGCCGATGGACAGCCCGTCCCCTTTTCCTGGTTGACCGCGGTGGTCGACAACAACCAGGAGGTGCAGGAAGCTACGCGTGACAACAACTTCGTGGTGCTCAACCGCGGCGAGATC
The DNA here is from genome assembly GCA_020050375.1 of Planctomycetales bacterium. Lineage (GTDB taxonomy): Bacteria > Planctomycetota > Planctomycetia > Planctomycetales > Planctomycetaceae > SIAF01. The sequence continues at coordinate 2,293 of JAGVKR010000211.1, read as the reverse complement.
GTAATGATGGTGCAGAACTAATCAAGCAAGACCACTTCCAGCGACAAGCTTTGGACGACCCTCACGAATCCCAGCCGTCCCATGTGAAAGTGGCCGATGTAGTTAATGAAAGAAATTTTGAATTTGTTGTCAACTTTTACTGGCGTCGCACGATTATCGAGTGCGGTGCATTTCGGCCAGGCAGCATCGACCGATCGCCGTGGCCAGGCAATGCATTGCGGGGGGCGTTTCGGTTGCGTTTCGAATGAAGGGGGTACAGCGATGCCAATCATCGTCAATTTCGACCGTCCGTCCAACGGCAATCCCGTCGACCATGCCACGGACGGCTTCGACCCGGAAGTTCCCTACCAGATGATCCCGCTGGGGGGCACGCGGGAATTGGTCGTGCAGACGGGGGACTTCAAGGCCGAACTGAACCTGACGATCCCCGACATCTCCAGCATGTCGAATTTTCGCATCCTCAGGCAAACCACACCCAACCTGTCTCCGCTGCCCGGGCGAGGGGTGTTCGTGCGCAGGATCGCGTTGCCCGAGCGATCGGTCGTGCAGTTCACGCTTTCCGGGCGAGCCCCAGGTATGACGGTGCTCGAAGCGCGAGACCGACCTGGCTTAGGCGTGCCACCTCTCAAGCCGGACTTCCAACTCCAAATTTCCGTCAAGGCCAGCGAGTCACGCCGGCTCGCCGTTTGTTATGTGTTCGATCGGATCAACCGAGACACCGGCGCGCGACTGGACTTCGCCACTCATCTCGAGCAGGTCCACCGGGTCTTTCACGACCAAGCGAACTTTTCGATCGTGAATGTCGATGGTCCTTCAGCAAGCACGCTGGCCGCGCGCACGGTCACGTTGAATGGAACATGCGGAAAGGTATTCAACCTGCTCGACAACACGCGGATAGGACGGATGATTGATGCTTTTGACGCCAAGTTTCCCGGTGTCTTCGGGCGCGTGGATTCGGTGGTGTTTTCCATTCCGGTGCCGCTACGGATCAAGACACGGCCCAAGGTCCGGATTTCGGGATTCAATTTCCAGGCGCGGCGTAAATCGTCGGGGAGGATATTCAGCCTGCTGTTGGTGGGGCCCTCCGCCCCTCGCCCACGTCCGAAGGAAGGCGGACCGCGGCCCAGCGCGACTCGTCTGTTGCAGAAAACGCTCGCGCATGAGATGGGGCATGCGCTGGGGCTGGCCCATGATCCCGCGGAGATGCCGCCCGAGAAGGTTGGCAGTATCCTGAATCCGATATTCTTCCAGCCGCACGTCCACAACCTGATGTTTCCAAACAACTTCATCCTGTCCGACCGGCTCAACGGCGCCCAGGTTGAAATCATTCACCTGAAGCGTCCCGAGTTTCGCGTAATCAATTTCTGATAACGGGGGAGATGCGAATGCCACTCACATCCAACGCGCTTGCGGGCGACGAGCGGCTCGAAGCCTGCCTGGTGAAAGACACCGCTCACTTGACGCTGGGCGTGCAGGGAGAATTCGTCGCCAAAGTCCAGGCAGCAATAATCTTCCTGGATGAGCTCACGATCGACGAAGCGGAACTTAACAAATTCACCTACGGCAGATCGACGGCGGCAGCGGTTCTCAAGTTCAAGAAGAATCGGAAAATCATCAACCGCTCGTACCAGCAGCACGAGGACGATATCGTCGGCAAGATGACGATCAAGGCCATCGACGATGAGCTGGCGATCGCCGAGAAGCAATCCTTGGACTCCGACGTCGCGCTCTTCTGCGTCGAGAAGCTGTGACAGAGGGTTTCGGGCCAGAACGCCGAACCCCTTCAGAGACCTAAAAACCGGCTTTCGGATCAAGCCGAAAACGGCGCAGCAATGCTAGCTACCGCAGAGAAGCGAGCGGACTCTTTCAACAGGCCCGGTCAATTGATGGGAGCGCCGCGAGACCGCGGAAGGCTCATGCAATAGGCGAGGTCCGCCTTCGCCGTCTCGTCCTCATCGGGGCCAAGGGCCTGCGGCTTCATGGGGCAAGCCCCGATGATGACAGGCCGACGAAGTTGTCCGCCGGAATCGCTTGCTTCTCGATGGCCCTTGCGGCCAGTTACAATGACCGACCAGTGAGGACTTGCCGCCGTCGTCCAGGCCGACGGCTGCACGGTGCAATTGATTGCGACCGACGGTCCATCGCCGGATGACGCAGGGGGGGTGGATATCGAGTCAAGAAAAGGTTTCTGACACGAATGGCACTTGAATTTCTGTAAGTAGTTTATGTCATTCGTTTTTTGTATTCGCTGCGATGCTTTTGCAGGAGTTTGTATTGTTTTGGCCGGCGTTTG
>JAGVKR010000435.1 GCA_020050375.1 Planctomycetales bacterium | reverse complement strand
GGGCAGGGGATTGGCGGCGGTGCCCGTGGCGGCGAAGGGATTGGTGGTCGCGGAGGCAACAACATCGCCGGTCGCGGCGGCAACAATATCAATGGCCGCGGCGGTCACAACAACATCGGCAACAACGTCAACGTCAACAACAATCACTTCAACAATTTCAACCACGGCGCGTGGGGAAACCACTACGGGAATTACCACAACTACAACAATTACTGGCACCACGGCTACTGGCATGGCGGCTGGGGATACGGTTGGGGTTATGGCTGGGGAGGGCTGGCTGCCGCCGGACTGATCGGCTGGGGCCTCGGCTCGATGTACGGGATGTCGGGGTACGGGGGCGGCTATAGCAACCCGTACTACAGCAGCGGATCGAGCGCGGGTTACGATTATTCGCAGCCAATTCAAGCCACGGCGGCTCCGCAGACAGCCGCTGCCGATGGTGAGACGCAAGCCGCTCCCTCGCCCGAGATCGCTGCGGCGCTCGTTCCGTTCGACGCCGCCCGGGAAGCGTTCAAGGCGGGGAAATACGATCTGGCCCTGACCAAAGTCGAAGAGGCGCTCCAGAAGCTCCCCAGCGACGCGGCACTCCATGAATTCCGGGGGCTGGTGCTGTTCGCTCTCGCCAAATACAAGGATGCGGCATCGACGATCTACGCCGTGCTGTCGGCCGGTCCTGGCTGGGACTGGACGACGCTCAGCAGCATGTACCCCAACGTCGAGGTCTACACACAGCAACTTCGAGCGCTCGAAGCGTTCGGCAAGCAGAATCCGGAATCACCCGATGCGGCGTTCGTGATGGCGTATCACTACTTGACGTGCGGCTACAAAGACGCCGCCGCCAAGGAGCTGCAAACGGTCATTCGGCTGCTTCCGAACGATCAACTGGCTCCGCGGCTTTTGCAGATGATCACCGGCGAAGCGCCCTCGCAGGGGGCGGCTCCTGCGCCGACAATCACCCCAGCACAGGATCCAGCACAAGAACCCGCGCCCGGGTCGACGACCGACGACGGCCCTCCGGTCGAAAAGGCGATAGTGCTGGGAACATGGAAGGCGTCCAGCAGCAATTCGGTCACGATCGAATTGACGCTCAAGGAGGACGGGACCTTCATGTGGAAGATGACGCAGGGAGCGCGCTCGAACACGATCGAAGGCACCTACACGCTCCAAGGGAGCACGCTCGACCTCAAGCAGAAGAGCGACGGCGATTCGATGACCGGCAAAGTGACTCTCAACGACAAAGGGGGGTTCAACTTCAAGCTGCTCGAAACCGGTCCCGGCGATCCCGGATTGAACTTCAGCAAATAGTCACGGCGTGACGTGCTCAACAATCGACGCCTTGGACGGACACCGTTGGATACCGATTCCGTTCCCTTTCGAGCGGCGGCAGACCCCCACCGGTTCATCCGGTGGGTGAATCAGATTCGTTCGCTGTGTGCGCGAGGGTGTGCCGGAATCGGCAGACAACCCCGCCCGGCTTCGCTTCGCTCAGCCGGAACCAAAACAAGTTTGAACCACGAATCAGGCGAATCAAACGAATACGAACGGGGATTCGGGGTCACCGTTCCCATCCTGGAACACGGAATTCGAACCACGGATTTCGAACCGCGGATTTCGCGGAGGGCGCGGATGAAATAGTAGAGATTCCGCAGTTCATTCCTGGTCCGTGCCAATCGCGAAATCCGCGGTTCCATTTCGCCGTTCATTTCCCTCCCCGCTCGACTCCTCGCGAAAGGGACACTCATGAAGCTTGCGACGCTGGTTCGCTGTGTGACGCTTGTTTTTATCGTGATCGTGCCGCTCAAAGCCGCGGAACCGGAGACGATCACCAATTCGTTGGGGATGAAGCTCGTACACATTCCCGCCGGCGAGTTCCAGATGGGGGCGGAGGAAGATCCCACCGACACGCTCAATGCCTTTCCCTACGCGCAGCGGGACTGGCTGGAAGGGGAGACGCCCCGGCACCGGGTGCGGATCACGAAGGCGTTCTACATGGGAGCCTACGAAGCGACGCTGAAAGAGTTCCTCCAGTTCTACCATGCGGCGAAATACAAGATTGAGGCGGAGCGCGATGGAAAGCCGAGTTGGGGCTACAATGCCGCGGGGAAACTGATCGAATCGGCGAATTTTCGCCCGTGGCAACCGGGCTGGGTGCAAACGCAGGACCACCCGGTCAACTACGTTAGCTGGAACGACGCCGTCGCGTTCTGCAACTGGTTGAGCCGGAAGGAGGGGAAGAAATACCGCCTGCCGACCGAGGCCGAGTGGGAATACGCCTGCCGGGCGGGGACCACGACTCGTTACTGGTGTGGGAACGACCCGGAAGAGTTGGTGCGAGTTGGCAACGTCGCAGACGAAGACTGTAAGATCAGATTCGCCGCCATGCGCGGCGGAGCCGGCGCAGTGATCGCACAATTTGACAAGGATGGCAAAAAGACGAACACGCAGATTCCCTTTCCCTACGTCTCGCGCCGTGACGGGTATGCCTTCACCGCCCCGGTGGGCAAATTTCGGCCGAACGCCTTCGGGCTGTACGACGTGCACGGCAACGTCTGGGAGTGGTGTTCGGACTGGTACGACAAGGATTATTACGGCCAATCGCCGGTCGATGATCCGCAGGGACCAGCCGCCGGCTCCTCCCGCGTCTTGCGGGGCGGCGGGTGGTTCCTCTCTCCGCCAGTGGTCGCTCGTTCCGCCTCCCGCTTCGGCGCCGGGCCCGCGCGCCGTTACGACGATGTGGGGTTTCGTGTGGTGCGTGAGAGTGAGTGAGTTGGTCCGCGTCGTCCTCATCCGTTCTCTGTCACTCTGAATTCTGATCTCTGGACTCTGAAAGGGGGTGCAGGGGGTACTCCCCCTGCTCGCGAAAAAATGCCCATTCCCGACACCCCGCTGTTCGTCAAAACGCACGATTTCCTGTTGTGGCTGATGCGGCATACGCAGCGCTTTCCCAGGAATCTCCGCCACAGTTACACGGCGAAGCTGGAAAACGTCGGCTTCGAATTCCAGGAATCGCTCTTAATGGCGAATTCGGCGCGCGGGCCGGCGCGCAGCCGCTGGCTCGAATCGGCCGACGGTAAGCTGGTTTGCCTGCGGGCCTGGTTGAGGTTTGCCTATGACTTGAAACTGCTGGCCGGCACTCAGGTGCAGTATGCGGCCGAGCACGTCGATGAACTCGGGCGTCTGCTGGGCGCCTGGAGGAAGGGGACGGACCGGCAACCGCCGGCTCCTCCCGCGTCTTGCGGGGCGGCGGGTGGAACAATACGCCAGTGAACGATCGTTCCGCCAACCGCAACGACAACGAGCCCACGAACCGTAACAACAATGTGGGGTTTCGTGTGGTGCGTGAGAGTGAGTGAGTTGGTCCGAATCGTCAGCAATCGCCCGATGCCGGATCTGCCGCGTTTGTGTTGGGCACGCCCGGCCAGTGCCAAGAGGACGACACGGTCCGTATCCTGTGAACCCGACCCGGTGGCTGCCAGCAGGGATCGACGCTCATGGCGAGC
>JAGVKR010000122.1 GCA_020050375.1 Planctomycetales bacterium | reverse complement strand
GATCCCGCCGCCGGCAAGGCCGACCGACTGGCAGAAGCCCCAGTGATCGCGGCCGACGGCCCGATTGATCTTCGGCGTGCGGCCGAACTCGCCCCACCAGGTGACGAGCGTTTCGTCGAGCATCCCGCGATCGGAGAGGTCGTCGAGGAACGTCGACACGGCTCGGTCGAACGGCGGCAACAAATGGTCGCGCATCCGCACGTGCTGGTTGTTGTGCGTGTCCCAGCTCTGGTTGTCGAGGTTGCTCGGCGAGTTCCAATAGACGGTGACGAACGGCACGCCGAACTCGACGAGCCGTCGCGCCAGCAGCAGCGCCTGCCCGAAATGATGTTTGCCGTAACGTTCGCGGAGCGCCGCCGGCTCGCGCGACAGATCGAACGCCTCTTCGGTCTTCGACGATGCGAGGAGGCTGACGGCCCGCTCGTAGGAGCTGTCAACTGCCCGCCCCGTTTGTTCGAGCGCCAGGTGATCGAGCTGCCGATCGATCGCTTCCCGCAGGCCCACGCGCCGGCTGAGTCGATCGCGCGAGAGTCCCTGCGCCAGTTCGAGCGCCGGCACGCGGAAGTCGGGCTGCGTCAGATCGCCCAAAACGCGGAACGGCATCTGATCTTCACCGAGAATGCCGGATTCCTGCCCGGGGACCGGCAGGTTGTCGCCGTCGTTGATCACGGCCGGCAATTGCACGTGCGGCGGGAGATACGACGGATGCTCGAGGAACCGCCCGGCATTGCAGCCGATGTTGGGCATGTCGGCCTTGGTCGGATGCCGCAGCGTGCCGGGGGACCAGTGGATGTGCCCCGTCAGCATGTGGTACGAGCTGGTGCCGTGGTTGACGCCCGTGTGCGTCTGGCTGCGGACGATCGTGTAGCGATGAGCCCGCTGGGCCATCAGCGGCAGATGCTGGGAGAACTGGAACCCGGGGAGCGATGTCGCGATCGGGTTGAACTCGCCGCGGTTCTCGGCCGGCGCTAGGGGTTTCGGATCCCAAGTCTCCTGTGCGCCGGGGCCACCCCAGAGGAACATCTGGACGCAGGCTTTCGCCGTTCGCGAAGAGGCAAGCGTTGACGGGGACGCCGTTGTTTCGGTTGCGCCTGTTTGAGAACGGAACAGCTCTGGCAGCCCGAAACCGATCGCGCCGAGCGAACCGAGGCTGAGCCAGGTCCGCCGCGAAACGCCGTCGCACAGCCGGGTTCCACGGTGCAGAACATCAATCATGACACCATCCTATCGGACCCTGCTGATCGGTTCTACAGAGAAGGTGGGGAAAGCGGCGAGCCGAGAGCGGATCGCCGAGCAGGGGATCGTCGCGCTGCGGACCTGTCGAATCCTTCTCTCCTCCGCGATCGTGTTTTCACTTACGGCAATATTTCCAACGCAATTGTTTCCAGATTCCATTGCAATCCACGTCGAGAGCGAATCGAGATTCCTATCAAAAGCGTCTCGAAAACGTCACTTTGCAAGGCAATGCAACGTGGATGTTGCGTACCGAGACGCTTCGTCTTGTTTTTTCGCGTTTGTCATTCCGTTGGAGACGCCGTCGAGCCCCAATTCTCTGCCATGTATCCTCCGTTTGAGATCGCCGATCGCCATCGGCTGGTGCCATTTTTCCAAATCGCGTGACCACCTCCGGCGGCGCGCACCGAGAGCGATCACGGCCAATGCGTGTCCGTCGAGGAATAGTATACAATTGTTTACAATCTTCGTAAAGATGGATTGGTCGATCTGCGTGCAGACAAGCGCGCCAAAACGGACTCTGCGCCGACTGTTCGGACCCAGGTTGGGTGCCGGGGTCAAAGCGGCAAATTCTGCTGACGTTCGCGCAGCAATCCGCGACATCCTTTCGGAGCGGCGGCCGGCAGGCATATTCCGCGAGCGGTGGCCCCGTGACGGTCGACGGGGCCACCGCTCGCGAAACGATTCCTGCCGGGATTCCACTCTCACGAAGGCGGGGTGCGCTGCCGCCCGTGATCTCTGTCGTCGCTATGACCCCGGCACCCGGCGGTAGCCGCGAGGGGCAGCCGAGTGTGGTTGTGGTTCGACGAACGTCCAACATTCAACGTTCAACTTCCAACGTCGAAGTCATGTTGGGGCCATTGGACGTCGAGCGTTGGACGTTGAATGTTGGAAGTTCATTTCTTCTTCTCTTTACGTTCTCTTTTCGCGAAAAAAAACAGGCACTCGGCTGCGCCTTGCGGCTAAACGATTTGAGTGAACATTTCACGTGAACTGCATCGCGGGGCCGAGGATGCCCTGGACACCGGTGCTGAACGAGCGCCATTCCTGTTTGCGGGCGGCGAGGGCTTTTTCGCCGGTGGTGGTGATTCGATAATACTTCCGCCGGCGGCCTTCGATTTCGCGCCAGAACGACGAGAGGAGTTTCTGGCGTTCGAGCCGGTGCAGGGCGGGGTAGAGGCTCCCCTCTTTGAGCTCAAAGTAGCCTTGCGACCGGCCGCAGACGGTTTGCGCGACTTCGTATCCATACGTCGGTCCGTTCGAAACGACCTCGAGAATCAGCATCTCGACCGTTCCCCACAGCAATCGGGAATCCATACTCAGCTCCTCATTGGATAGAACCTCTATGTATGCGAATAGTGTAGACGGCCTAGGTATAGGCGTCAAGCGAAATTGCGTGTGTTGGACCGCGCGGGTGCCGGGGTCTTAGCGGTCGCCAGAGAGGGTGCGCGGCGGCAAGAAACCGTTATGAAAGCGAAGGCACGGCCAGAGTCAAAACGCGAG
>JAGVKR010000081.1 GCA_020050375.1 Planctomycetales bacterium | reverse complement strand
TACGACATGTCGGCGGCCATAAAAACGCAAACAGCCGGGAGAACTCTTGCGGTGGGGCAGGGACCACAAGCGTCCAACGTCCGGCTGCTTACGTACTCCATTTTAGGCGGCTGCATGCTCCGGATCAATGGGGGTGAATGTCAGCGAATTCAGAGATGGGTTAATCCCCCCGGGCGATTCACCGCGCCGGACCGTCAGGTATGACCGGAAATACGCCACCCGCAGCCGGAGGTTTTTCGGGAAATTCCGCAAAACTGACCTTTCCGAAAGTCGCAGCAGGCGATAAGATTCCTCTGCCCTCAAAGTGCAAAGAAAGTTTCGCCGTTGTCGACGGAACTTTTTTCGATAAAACCGGTTGAGACAGATTGTGACGTGGGCGTTTGAACGCCGCGTTTCGGTCTTTTGAGACAAGCACAACGTTTCCTGATGTTCCACGCCTGAAAGCTGAGCGCCGCTCCATGAAGAGTCACCTGCAAGGGGACGTTCTTCGGTCTTAGCAGCCGCTAGCCTCAGGAAACGTCCCCGCCAAGCATCCTCGCCCCCTGAAGCAGCAGCTTCGTCTTACAGGCAAGGGTCTCTGGTGAATTCCTGCAACTCGGCTCGCCAATTTGGCTGGCTGGGGGTTCAGGTTCCACTGAGACGCGGTTTCACGAAAACTTAACTCGCACTGATTTCCGGAGTTGTAAACTCAGCCGCCCACCGGGGCGGTTGAACCGTTTCCCGTTTCTTTTTTTCGGCGACGTTCATGAGCGATCTGTCAAATCTCAGAAACATCGGCATCTCCGCCCACATCGATTCGGGCAAGACCACGCTCACCGAGCGGATTCTGTACTACTCGGGGCGCATTCACCGGATGAATGAGGTCAAGGGGGACGGCGCCGGCGCCACCATGGACTTCATGGACTTGGAAAAAGAGCGGGGCATCACCATCACCTCGGCGTGTACGCGCGTCGAATGGGAGAATGGGACTCAGATCAACATCATCGACACGCCGGGCCACGTCGACTTCACCGTCGAAGTCGAACGCAGTTTGCGAGTTCTCGATGGAGCGATTCTGGTGTTGTGCGCCGTCGGCGGCGTGCAGAGCCAGTCGTTGACCGTCGATCGTCAGATGAAACGCTATCACATTCCGCGGATCGCCTTCATCAACAAGATGGATCGCACCGGCGCCAATCCGGCCAAGGTCATCGCCCAGGTCAAAGAAAAGCTGGGTGTGACGCCGCTCCCCTTGCAGATTCCGATGGGCGCCGAATCGCGCTTTGAAGGCGTCATCGACCTGATTCGAATGCAGGCGGTCTATTTCGACGGCAACAACGGCGAAAAAGTCCGCCACGAAGCGATTCCAGAAGAGTTTCTGGAAGAGGCTCAGACGGCCCGCCACCACATGCTCGAAACGCTCTCCCTCTTCAGCGATCAGTTGATGGAAGCGCTGCTCGAAGAGCGCGAAGTCACCGCCGAGGAAATCGTCCCGTTGATTCGCGAGGCGACATTGGCTCAGGACGTCACGCCCGTGATGATGGGAACGGCCTATAAGAACAAAGGCGTGCAGGAACTGCTCGACGCCATCGTCGCCTTCCTCCCGAGCCCGCTCGATCGCGTTGTCGAAGCGACCGACCTTTCGAAGAAGGCGCAGCCGGTTGCCGTGGCGGTCGCCGTCGGCGAAGGGGCCGAAGCCACCGAAGAAGCCGCTGAACCGGCCAAACCCGTGCCGGCGAAGGTCCGCCTCACGGCAACTCCCGACGCCCCGGCCGTCTTCATGGCCTTCAAAACGGTTGAAGAGCAGTTTGGCCAGTTGACCTACATCCGCATTTATCAGGGAAAAGTCTCCAAGGGAGACACGTTCACCAACACGCGCCTCAATCGCCGGGTTCGCATCGGTCGCCTGCTGCGAATGCACGCCGATCAACGCGAAGACCTCGACAGCGCCTCGGCCGGCGACATCGTCGCCGCGGTCGGTCTCGACTGCGCCTCGGGCGACACGTTCTGCGGCGACAAGGTCGACTACGCCCTCGAAAGCATTTTCATTCCCGAGCCGGTCATCAAGCTCTCGATCGAACCGGTCAAGCGCGATGGCGCCGACAAGCTCTCCAAGGCCCTCGAACGTTTTCGCCGTGAAGATCCCACGTTCCGCGTGTCGAGCGACGAAGAAACCGGCCAGGCGTTGATCGCCGGCATGGGGCAGTTGCACCTCGAAATCTACGTCGAACGCATTCGTCGCGAGTACAAGGTCGATTGCATCGTCGGTGAGCCGCGCGTCGCATACCGCGAAACCCCCACTCGCGAAACCGAGTTCAACTTCAAGCACAAGAAGCAGACGGGCGGCTCGGGGCAATACGCCCACGTCGTCGGCCGGCTCGTTCCGCTGCCCGAAGATTCGCCGGTTCCCTACGAATTCGAAGACAAGGTGTTCGGTGGACGCATTCCGCGTGAGTACATCGCCCCGGTCGACGCCGGCTTCCAGCGGGCCCTTCCCAAGGGACCGCTCGCCGAGTGCGAGGTTGTCAACGTCAAGATGGTGCTCGAAGACGGCAGCTACCACGACGTCGACTCGTCGGAAATGGCCTTCAACATCTGCGCCTTCAACTGCATGCGCGACACGTTGAAACGGGCCGGCATCGTGCTCCTCGAGCCGATCATGAACCTCGAAGTCGAAGCCCCCTCCGAATATCAGGGCTCGATTTCGGGTCACCTGTCGAGCAAGCGGGGGATCATCACCTCCAGCGAAGTCGTCGGCCCGATGGTCGTGATGCGGGCCGAGATCCCGCTGGCGACGATGTTCGATTACGCCAACGAGCTGCGGTCGATGACGCAGGGGAAGGGCTCCTTCACGATGGAGTTCAACCGCTACAAGCAGGTCCCCAAGTCGATCCAGGAAGAAGTCGTCACCCGCCGCCGCGAAGAAAAAGAACAAAAGCTCGCCATGGCCAAGTAGGCCGCGCGGCGCAGCAGAGTCGCGGAATTTGCGGTTCCGGAGTTTGCGAAAGACAAGCCCGTGAAGGAGCATCCTTCACGGGCTTTTTCAGTTCTTCAACTCCGAAACTCTTCCACTCTCGATCTCTTCAACTCTTCTTTGCGTGCATCGCTGCGGCCCGCTTCTGCAATTCTTCGGGCGACAGGTCCTCTTTGTGCGTGCTGGGCTCGTGAACCAGGTCCATCGCGGTCTCCGTCAGCGTCCGGCCTCCCAGCACGTCGAGCCGGGTCACCGAGGCTTCATACCCCCCCGTTTCCATCGCGCGGGGCGTGACAATGTATCCCAGATATCCATTCGCGTAGCCCACGAGGCAGAAGGCGCATCCCGTTTCCTGTTTGACGCGCGAACGTAGTTCGAGCGCGTACTCGACAAACAGCTCTCCTGGAATCGCCCCGAACAGCACGTTTCCCACCTGCACGACCTGCACTTCGGCCTTCAGTTCGGTTTCCTTTCAAAACTTCTTGTATTGCAGCCATTTGCCATTGAGCGTCAGCACCATGCGGGGGCCTGTTTTTCACCGGGATCGCGAAATGCACGACATGACGTCGCGACAAGTTCCGCTAAAATCCGCGCGACCGGCGAATTGCGTGAACAAATCACCGGCTCGCGGTGGTCAAATATCTGTTCGACAAGTAGGCTTGATTCAGAACAAGCCGTCAATTGCACCAGCATTCGGGAGAACATGATGACACTGTTTCGCTCTGCTGTCGGAGGCATCGTCGTGATGACCGTTGCGACGGTCTTTTCGGCCGATAATCCCAAGACAGATCGCGACCGAATTCAAGGTTCATGGAAGGGGGTCAAGCTCGAGGTCCAGGGGAAGGCAGCTCCCGCCGAGGTGATTGAGAAGGGAAAGTACGTTTTCAAAGATAAGAAGCTGACGATGTTCGACGGTGACAAGAACGTTGGTGAGAGTGAGTTCACGCTCGACCCCGACAAGAATCCGAAAACAATCGATCTCGTCGCAACGCAGGGGCCGGGTAAGGGTAGGAAAATGCTCGGGATTTATCGGATTGACGACGATTCGCTGACGCTCTGCGTCGGAGAGAAACGTCCGACAGAATTCAGCGGCGCAGGGCAAGCGGGGTTGGTGCAGTTCAAGCGTTCGAAAGAAGTCGAGAAAAAGCCGGAGTAGCCCCAGTTTCGATTAGCGAGCGAATCGTTGCCTCAGCGCCCTCCGAGCCTCGGCAACCTCCGCTTCCGTCCACACGGGCGCGACATAACCAAGAAGCGTCCCCGCTCGATCGCGGATCTCGACGCGGCCGTGCGATTTCGTCAACACACTTGCCTGCTGGTCGTTGACGATGAGTTGTGACATTTCGCAAATCTCATGCGCGACTTTGACGCCTCTTAAGCGACTCTCAGCCCGATTCTACGCCTGAGAATGGCCAACGGGAAGTTGGATTTCGCACGTCAGCATAAACGTCTCCGCAAGGGGTCATGGTCGCCGACTTCCGACATCCCCGTTAGCAGTGGGCGATTGTCAGCATTGTCGGGAACGATTTCAAGTCGCCAATGACGACACAAACCGGCGCCACGGTAGTCCTCGCTGACGGTTCGATGTGAGGGTCAGCGAGCGATGCATTTGGCGTTCCCGGTCGACTTGATCCGGGGTAGAATGCAGTGATGGTATTCTTCGGAAGATCGGCCACTGCCCGTATCGGGATGATTGTTCAGCACGCCAAATGATATCGCGGCATGACGCCTGTCATCGCCGCGAACGATTGGCAATTTGAAGGAGACGCTCGTGTCCGTCGCAAATCCGCCTCAGGCCCTCAGCCCCGAGCAGTCACGGCTCCGGGATGAATGGCTCGATCGTCTGTCGCGACTGTCGGATTCTGTGCGAACCTGGGCCGAGGAATCGGGATGGTCTACGCGGCAAATCGATGTGCGGCTGCACGATTCGCAACTCGGCGCCTACTCGGCGCCGGCGCTGCTTCTCCAGTTTGAGACCGTCAAGGCCCTGTTAGAGCCGATCGCCCGATTTGCTCCGGGAACGGAGGGAGTCGTCGACCTGTATCTGATGCCCGCGTACGATGACATTGCCAGTCTCTATTTGAGAGATGGCAACTGGCATGTCCATTACATGGAGCAAGTTGCCCCCGCCGTCGAAGCCAAGCGCGATCCTCCAACAAAAAACCTCTCCAGGGAAACGCTGCACGAGATCCTTGAAGAGATGAGGAAGCATGCCGCACAAGCTGCATGAATGGCTGCGGCGAATCAAGGCCGTCGAACGTGAGTATTCAGCCGTGCGAATCGCCACCGACCGCTTGCTGGCAGCGGCCGAACGCGACCCGACAATCCTTCCGCGCGACCAAGCGGTTCGAGTGCGCGACATTCGCGATGCGTCAGCCCGCCTCGACGGAACCTACATCATCCGCCTGTTTGCGGAGTTCGAGAGTGGCTTGCGGGTGTTCTGGTCGACCAGGCGAAAAACGGAAACGCCCGGCCGAACGCGCGACCTGCTCGACGGAATCGCGGCCTCACAAAGAATTCCGAACGACCAATCCCTCAACGCCCATGCTGTGCGCGAGTATCGAAACGCGTTGGTTCACGAACGAGATGAACTAAAGCTGCCGATTTCAATCGCTGAAGCGAGGAGCGATCTTTGCAGGTTCTTTGCCTTCCTGCCGCCGGAGTGGTGAATCGACGATGGCCGGTTGGAATTCCGTCTCCCGAACGAAGCGCAACCCTACCTCCCCAACCCCACGCTCTCCACTTCCTGCTTGATCTCCTGCTCGGCGGCGAGGATCGGCTGCAACAGGTCGTCGATCGCTTCCTGGTCGGCGCGGGTCAGTTGCCGTTGCGGGGCACGGGCCGGGCCGAACTCTTCGCCCAGCGATTTCATGCCGTGCTTGAGCATGCTGATGTTGAAGCTGTCCCCTTCTTTCGCGCGGAAATCTTCGATCGGCAGAATCAGCTCCTGCAGCCGCATCCCTTCGTCGTATTCCCCCGCGGTGAACGCCATGTGCATCGCCAGCGTCAGGTGCGGGCAGATGTTGCCGGCCCCCGTCGTGTAGCCGGGGGAGCCGGCCAGCATGTAGTACGGTGCGAACCGCTCGGCCGAGCCGCACAGCCATTCGACCCGGTCCCGGTCGGCGATCACGACTTTGCGGAAGTCGTGCAGGTTGTTCTCGGCGTATTTGATCCCGACGACGTAGGGATCGCCGGCGAATTCCAGGAGCAGATCGTCGCTGGGGATCGGACTCTTCTTGTAGATCAGCGTCGGGGCGCGGACGGCATCGATCACCTGGCGGTAATAGTCGCGGGCTCCCGCATTGGAGAGATACGCATGCGCGAACGGCATGAACATGATCCCCGTCGCCCCCGCCGCCATCGAACGTCGCCCCACGTCGATCGCGTGTTGCACCTGGAAACCGACCGGCGCGAAAATCTGCGCCGCCGGCCCGGTCGCCTCGCGGGTCACGCGGACGATGTCGACAATTTCATCGGCTGAGAGACTGTGAAACTCGCTCGTCCCCGCCGCGGGGAGGAAGACGCGCATCCCGGCGGCGAACATTCGCGCCGAGTGCCGCGCCTGAACGTCGAGGGCCAGCTTGCCGGAGGCATCATACGCCGTGAGCGGCACCAGATGCACCGTGCGGAGCAGACTGCGGTCGTAAGGATCGGCGGGGGGGCGCGGCGTGCCGGGCATGGTCGGACTCCTGTTTTATGATGGAATTGTATGGGAGAGGCGCGGCACAAGGGCCGCGTCTGGAAATGCGCGAGACGGAAATGCGCTGACAGAGCCACTCCCCATCTTTCTACGATTCCGTGACTTGGGATGCAAGCAGGAGCCGGTCGGGGGAGCGAGTCGCGAGCCGGTTTCGCATCTCGAAGGCGAATGGAATTTACAAAATCCTCGTCACGCACGGGCTAACAGCCCGTGCTACGAGGTGGGGAGTTCCCGCCGCCGTCGTAGCCCGGACTGTTAGTCCGGGCGGCCGGAAGCAAGGCCCAGCATCGATTCCCCGCCTCAGCGATGGATCGTGCACTTGGGAAGCGCCTTTTGAAGCGATTCGACTCCGGCATCGCTCACCGAGGTATCGCTGATGAGCAATGTCACGAGACTCGTCAGCCCGGCTAATTGAGCGAGATCGTTTTCGGTAAGCTGGCATTTCCGGAACCGAACCGCCGATACACGGTCAAAAACCTGCATCGGAATCTCGCCCACGATCCGTCGCAGCCAATCTGGGCCTCTTTTTTCCACCTGCTCGACCGAACCGCCCCAGCGTTCAATCCTCTGTACGATCTGCTGCTCACGGTAATACGGCAGCCAGATCGACAGCGCCACCGCCGCAGACGCCAACACGACCGTCGACAGCGCGAACCACCCCCAATGTGGCAAACGGAAACGGAATGGCGCGGAGTGCATCGGCGACATGGCTGGATTCTAACCGCCGCCGGAAGAGCGCGAACAGTGTCGGCGAGCAGCCAAGGGGGACCGAACTGCGATACGACCTTCGTCGTGCGACTCGTCGCTCGCTTGACGACGAAAATGCTCGGCGGAGTCCAGCGACGTTCGCCCCCCCACCCCGGCCCTCCCCCCGCGAGGGGGGGAGGGAGAAAGAGAATATGGGCGTCGTCTAATTCGTGCCCGCATCCCGCGCTTCAATGGCGTCGATCAGCTTTTGCATGCTCGACAGATAATGCCGCAGGGCGCTTCGGCCGACGGCCGTGATCTTGTACGTGCTCTTGGGGCGCCGGCCGACGAAAGCCTTTTTACAGGCGACGTAGCCGGTTTCTTCCAGGTTGCGCAAGTGGAGGCCGAGCGCGCCGTCGGCAACGTCCAGGCGTTTCTTGAGCGTTGTGAAATCCAGCGCGCCGTCCATTTGCAATGCTGTGAGCACGCCCAGGCGAACGGGGCCATGCACGGCGGTGTCGATCCCGTTGAAATCAATGGGCGCCATCGAAGTCTCCCTGGCGCCGCAGTTGCACCCATTGAATGGCCGCCACGATGAGGCAGCCGATCGCCATGTTCACACCAATGGCGATGACAATCTGCCGGGGTGCGAGCAGCGGCAGGACGAGACCGAGGATCATCAGTTGCACTCCGCCGCCGGCATAGTACATCCGCCGGCGATCGAGGAAGGCGAGCATCAGGGCTCCCAGCCCGATGAAAAACAGGGGGGCCGACCCGACCATTTGACGCGGCATGCCCACCCATTTCTCCCACTGGATGTATCCGATCGCCAGTGGAGCGCCGACCAGCATGGCGATCAGGCCGGCCCGATGCTCCCGCCATTGCGACGGCTTCGAAGCCCGATTCCGTTGTGCCTGCCGGGCCGACCAGACTGTTCCTGCGACGGCGAGGATCAGCGGCACGGCGATGAACCCTCGCAAC
>JAGVKR010000300.1 GCA_020050375.1 Planctomycetales bacterium | reverse complement strand
GTGATGGAAGACGACGTCGTATTCCTGATCGCCGGGGATGGCCCCGAGCGCGCCGGGCTGGAGCGCTTCGCGCAGAATCTGGGGATTGCATCCCGGGTGCGCTTTCTTGGGCACCGATCCGACGCGCAGCAGTTGTTGCCCGCTTGTGACCTGTTCTGGCTGGCGAGCGATTTCGAGGGACTTTCCAACAGCATCATGGAAGCGATGGCGATCGGCTTGCCGGTTGTGGCCAGCGATATACCCCCGAACCGCGAGCTGATTCTCCACGGCGAGACTGGGTATCTCGTTCCGGTGGGAGATCGGGTCGCTTTCGCGCAGTTCGCGCAAAAGCTGCTGCTCGATCGCGGCCTTTCCGCAAAATTCGGAGCAGCCGGCCGCGAAAGAATTCGCGGAGAGTTCGGCGTCGCACGTATGGTGGAAATGTACGGCAATCTCTATCGCGAAGTTGCGGCAAAGCCCGTCGCGTAGGCGGGCCGCTAAAACGGCTGGTTGCAGAGGCGCGTATGTGCGGTATCACCGGAGCGGCCTGGACCGCCGACGCGCCCCCCCTCGAATTCGCGATCCTCGAGCGGATGACGACCGTGCTGGCCCATCGCGGCCCCGATGACGCCGGCTACTATCATTCGCTGTTCGCCCCGGCTGGAACCGATCGCATACCGCTGCCCGATGCGAGCGTTTCATCGGCTGGCGGGCCCGGTGCGGCGCTCGGCTTTCGACGGCTGTCGATCATCGATCTGGCGGGAGGACATCAGCCACTCTCGAACGAGGATGGCAGCGTCTGGATTGCCTTCAACGGCGAGATCTACAACTACCGCGAGCTTCGCCCGGGCCTCGAGCAGCGCGGCCATCGCTTTCGAACGTCGAGCGACACCGAAACGATCGTTCATCTTTACGAAGAGTACGGCCCCGATTGCGTGCTGCACCTGCGGGGGATGTTCGCCTTTGCGATCTGGGATCAAACGCGACGGCAGTTGTTCTTGGCGCGCGACCGGATCGGAAAGAAGCCGCTCGTCTATCGGCACGATTCCGGCCGGCTGTTGTTCGCCAGTGAATTGAAATCGCTGTTGCAGGTCCCGGGGATCTCTCGCGAGCTCGACGCCGTCGCGCTCGATGAATACCTGACTTACCAGTACGTTCCCCACCCGCATTCTATTCTAAAAGGTTTTTCCAAGCTGCCGCCGGCGCACTGGGCCCTGTTTCGCAACGGCCATTTGGAAGTCCGCCGCTATTGGCGTCCGGGATTCGACGAGGCGCCGAACGGCAACACCTCCACGCAAGCCCCCGGGGAACCCGCCGGGGGACTGTTCGCCTCCGAAGCCGATTGTCGAAAGAACCTCCGCGAAACATTGACCGAAGCCGTTCGGCTGAGATTACGGAGCGACGTTCCGCTGGGGGCGTTTCTATCGGGCGGGATCGACTCGACGATCGTCACCGGCCTGATGCAGCAACTCTCCGATCGGCCGGTCCAGACATTTTCGATCGGCTTTCCGGTCAAAGCCT
This sequence comes from Planctomycetales bacterium, assembly GCA_020050375.1. Taxonomy (GTDB): domain Bacteria; phylum Planctomycetota; class Planctomycetia; order Planctomycetales; family Planctomycetaceae; genus SIAF01. The sequence continues at coordinate 1,449 of JAGVKR010000300.1, read as the reverse complement.
TCGATGAGCGCTCGTATGCGAGGCAAGCGGCTGAACACCTCAAGACGGACCATCACGAGCTGGTCGTCGAACCGGCCGCCCTGTCGATCCTGCCGAAGCTGATCTGGCACTACGACGAACCGTTTTCCGACAGCTCGGCGATTCCGACGATGTACCTCGCCGAAATGACCCGTCGCAACGTGACGGTCGCCTTGTCGGGGGACGGCGGCGACGAGTTGTTTGCCGGTTACGACCGTTACCAGGCGGTCGCCCTCGGAGCCCGATTCGATCGCCTGCCGGCGCTCGCCCGCCGGCTGATCACCGCGTCGCTGTGGCAGCATCTGCCGGCGTCGACGCAACAGAAATCACGCCGCCGTCGATTCAAACGCCTGCTCTCGGCGCTCGCGTACTCTCCCGAACGGCGCTATCTGAAATGGATCAGCATTTTCGACGATGCCCGCCTGCCCGAAATGTACACCGGCGACTTTCGCCGGCGGCTCGAGGGGACTGATCCGGCCGATTTCCTGTTAGCGGCCTACAATGAGTGTCCCGAACGCGATTTCGTGACGCGGACGACGTGTGCCGACGTGCTCACGTATCTTCCCTGCGACATTCTGACGAAAGTCGACATCGCGACGATGGCCTACGCCCTCGAAGCCCGTTGCCCGTTTCTCGATCACGAAGTCGTGCAACTGGCGGCGCGGATCCCGATCGAGTGGAAGCTGAAGGGGCGACGCGGCAAGAAAATCCTCGTTGAAACGTTTTCGGATCTCTTACCGGCGGACATTCAGACCCGCCGCAAGATGGGCTTCGGCGTCCCCCTCGACCACTGGTTCCGCAACGAGCTGAAGCCGTTGCTCTACGACGTGCTGCTCGATCGCGAAAGCCTCGAGCGGGGCATCTTCCGACCCGATGCGGTTCGCCAACTGGTCGAAGAGCACGTCTCGAACCGATGGGACCACAGCTACCGTCTTTGGTCGCTCCTGGTGCTGGAACTGTGGCAGCAGAGGTTTCTCGATGGGGCGTAACGGTTGTTAACTGCCGTCGTGACTACGTTGCCTTGGATGTTCGGGCAGTCCGACGTCTTGCGGAGCGATCGGATCGCAGACTAAGCCAGCGCCGGAACGACGTTTGGCTTTCCACCGATGGGCTGCCGGCAAGCAGATTGGCAACGCTAATATCCTCATCCAGGTCGGGCCAATGAATCCCGTGACCTTTACCGACCAGCCGCCAGTGGTTCTTTTCTTCGGTTGTTCCGTGCGTCAACCGGGGATACCAGGCCAGCGGCACTGCGATTGTGCGACCGTCCGAAAGTTCAACGGACAGTGTGTCCCTCGTGACTTTGACACTCACCGCGATCGCGTCGGATGCTTTAGCCGTGGAAGTACTCATTCCAACTTTCCAAAAGAGCTTGCCGGTGTTCTTCGATGATTCCCTGGATCTTGCCGATTTCCTGTCGCGCAAAACCAT
>JAGVKR010000717.1 GCA_020050375.1 Planctomycetales bacterium | reverse complement strand
CAAGCTCGGCTTCAAAGCCGATATGCGCGACTACATGGTGGGCTTGCAGGTCTTGAAGGATCTGGGGCTGTCGCGCGTGCGGCTCCTGACGAACAATCCGAAGAAGACCGACGCCTTCGTCTACAGCGGCGTCGATCTCCAGGTCGTCGAGCAGATCCCGATTGTCGCCCCGCCGGAAAAGCACCGCGTGAGTTACCTCGCCACGAAGCGCGACAAGCTCGGGCATCTGTTGCCGCCGAATGCGGCGGGAACAGTCGAGACGAACGGCAGCGACGCGAATCGCTGAGTGTGCTCGGGCGGCCCGCCCATCCGGCTGAAAAGACTCTGACCAGTGAGTCGGACGGTGTTTCGAGGCGACGCCAAATCACGCGGCTCGGCCACTGTGGGACGACGCGTTTCTTACGGAAATCTCATCGTGCGTCTGCCGCAAAGCCCGCTTGCAAATTGCATTTTACGCCGATAGAGTGAAAGTGCTCAATTCTTGAGACTTACCGGTTCGTCGGTGCGCGTTCGGTTCGGGTCGTTTCTATTGCGGATCGCCGCGCCCCTTGTTCGTTGATCAATCGCTCTCAGCGCTGAGGGTCATGCATGCGTTTTTCCTGCGGTGTGGTTGCCGGGTGTCTGCTGACGGTTCAGTTGGCGGGTGTCGCCAGAGCTGAGTCGTGGACAGGATTTCGGGGCCCGGCGGGAGATGGCGTTTCGAACGAAACGGGACTGCCGCTCAAATGGTCGGAGACGGAAGGTCTGGCGTGGAAGATTCCGTTGCGCGGAACGGGGAACTCGTCGCCGGCTGTCACTAAAAGTCGCGTCTATCTCACATCATCCGACAAAGCGACGGGAGCGCTTCTGGTCGTCGCTGTCGATCGAGTCGACGGAAGAATCGTCTGGGAGAAATCGGTCGGGAAGGGGACGCTGGTGGCCTACGGGCCGCCCAATCTCATCGAGAACCGCCACGATCCGGCGACCGGCTCGCCCTGTGCCGATGACGACGAGCGCGTCTACGCCTTTTTCGGAACAGGCGACCTCGTCTGCCTGGATCGCGACGGCAACAAAGTCTGGCAGCGAAATCTCGCCGAAGAGTACGGGCCCTACGACCTGAAATTCGGCATGGCCTCATCTCCGCGGCTGTGGGGTGACCGGCTGTATGTGGCCTGCGTGCACAAGGGGCCGTCGTACGTGCTCGCGCTGGACAAGAAAACCGGTCAAGAAGTCTGGCTGACCGATCGGAATTATCCGGCGCTGGGAGATGCACCGGATGCCTACACCTCTCCCGTCGTTTTCCGTCAGCCGAATCGACCCCCGCAGCTCGTCGTCAGCGGTTGCGATCACACCGACGCTTACGATCTTGCCGACGGGCATCGAATCTGGTTCGACGGAAACCTGATTTTGCCGGAGAGCGAGTACGCGCGAACGGTGTTGTCGGCCGCGGTTGGCGATGGGGTGGTGCTGGCGAGCGCGTCGCGGTCGAACGTGTGCATCGCGATCCGCGGGGATGCGAAGGGAAATGTGGCAAACACCGCGTACGAAACGTGGAAGATCAAGGGGCTGTCGGATTGCCCGACGCCGACGATCCACAACGGGCTTATTTACATGGTCAAAGATGACGGCGTCGGCGCCGCGTTCGACCTGAAATCGGGAAATGAGCTTTGGAAGAAACGCATCGGCAAAGGGGGCGTGAACGCCTCGCCCGTGGTGGCCGATGGCCGCGTTTACTTCCTGAATCTGGACGGCACCTGCACCGTCGTCAAGGAAGGACGCGAATTCGAGCTTCTGGCGGAGAACTCCCTCCCCGCGGGCAATTTCTATGCGACGCCCGCCGTCAGCAATGGGATGATTTTTCTGCGAGATCGCTCGCATTTGTATGCCGTCGGCTCCAGGGCGACGGCGGCAAAATGACGGGGACAGGTTCGTGCGTGGCGTTTTTGCCGGCGCGGAGTTCCATGAAGTGAGTGACGAGTGAGAATCGTGATGACGAATCGGGCGCGTTTTACGTCTGCTGCGGTGGCATTGATCATCGTAAACCGGTTGGCGTCGGCGGTTGTTGCCGCGGACATGGAAGTGAGCGGACGTGCTCTGATGGGGTCGTCGACAAAAATGGCAAATTTGAGGATAAATTAATTATCAATACTTGACAGCAATGCCTGGCTATTGTTAGAAAGGGGGGGTAGTCAGGTCGGCGTCACTTCACAGGGCTGATCGGAAATTTGCATCCAGGGCGTCATTCGACGCCGCCATACGAATTCTCGATCACGTTTTTTTCTAGCGATTGTCGCTGTTTCCGTCTCTCTTCTTCATTTCGAAAGGGTGAGACCATGGTAAAGCATCGTCCGAAGCGTCGCGGGTTCACGTTGATCGAGTTGCTGGTTGTGATTGCCATTATCGGCGTTCTGGTGGCCCTGTTGTTGCCTGCCGTTCAGCAGGCGCGCGAGGCGGCCCGCCGGTCGCAGTGCAAAAACAACATGAAGCAGATCGGTCTCGGTCTGCACAACTATCACGACGCGTTCCAGGTGTTTCCTCCGGGACAGATTTTTGCGAATGCTGCGGCTGGTATCCCGCTGAACGGCACGGGAGGTGCCGCGCCTGTCGGTGGTCCCTCCAGCTCGCCCGACAACTGTCACGCGCCCTGGACGATCCTGATTCTCCCCTACATCGATCAGGCCCCGTTGTACAATCAGTTCAATATGGCGGCCCCCTTCTACGGTCGCCATGACCATCGGAACATCACCAACGGTATGCCGTCGACCAACTTCGCCATTCAGGATGGCGATGCGCCGCCGGTCTTTCGTTGCCCCAGCAATCCCAATTACAATTCCGACAAGTACATTGCCTGCTACT
>JAGVKR010000670.1 GCA_020050375.1 Planctomycetales bacterium | reverse complement strand
CAAGCTCGGGAACATCCTGGCGGTCTGCGACGTCGACGCCAACCGCGCTGGCGAAGCGGCGGCCGAGCTCAAAGCGGAAGCCAAGTTTAGCGACTTTCGCAAGGCGCTGGCCCACAAAGGGGTCGAGATCGTCATCAACGGAACCCCCGACCACTGGCACACGCTGATCAACCTGCATGCACTGCGATCGGGCAAAGACGTCTACAGCGAGAAGCCGCTGACGCTGACGATCGACGAAGGGAAAAAGCTGGTCGTCGTCGCTCGCGAGAGCAAGCGCGTTCTGCAAGTCGGCAGTCAGCAACGGAGCGATGAGCGTTTCCGCCTGGCCTGCGAGCTGGTTCGCAACGGCCGGATCGGCAAACTCCAGCAAATCCATGTCGCGCTTCCCACCGGTCGGACCGGCGGCCCCTTCGAGACGAGGCCCGCACCCGCCGAGCTCGATTGGAACTTCTGGCTGGGGCAGGCTCCGCTCGTGGATTACGTTCCCGAACGGTGCCATGTCAATTTCCGCTTCTGGTACGACTATTCGGGCGGAACGCTCACCGACTGGGGCGCTCACCATTTGGACATCGCCCAGTGGGGAAATGGCACCGAACGCTCGGGCCCGATCGGCGTTCAGGGAGAGGTGCTCGAGCCCCCGGTGCCCGGCGGATACACTGCGGCGGCGCACTATCGAATCGAGTACGTCTACGCCAATGGCGTCAAGCTGCTCTGCAGGAACGTTGTGCACGAAAACTATTCCGGCGGAACGATCGCCGAGCTCAAGAAGACCGACGAAACGAACGGCGTCCGGTTCGAGGGAACCGACGGCTGGATTTTCGTGACCCGCGGCCGCATCGAGGCCAGCCAGCCCGAGCTTCTGACGCAGGAGCTGCCCGCCGGCGCCACGCGGCTCTATGTCAGCACGAACCATATGGAGAACTTCTTCGACTGCGTTCGCTCGCGGAAGGCGCCGATCTGCGACCCCGAAATCGGGCACCGCAGCGTCTCGGTCTGTCATCTCGGCAGCATCGCGCTCCGCACTGGACGTACGTTGAACTGGGATCCGGAAAAGGAGCAGTTCGTGGGCGATGCCGACGCCAACAACTACGTTGCCCGCGCGATGCGCAAGCCGTGGAGCTACGAGGGACTGTGATGGCTTATCCGTCGGCGCGTTCCAGCCGCACCGCGCAGAATTTGAACTCCGGAATCTTGCCGAACGGGTCGAGCGCGTCGTTCGTCAGCACGTTGGCGGCCGCCTCGCGGAAATGGAAGGGGACAAACAGGCTTCCTGTTTCAACCGTGCGATCGGCGCGGGCCTTGAGCGTGATCGCCCCGCGCCGGCTCGAAACGCGGACGAGCCCTTCCGGTTCGATCTGAAGTCGCGACAGATCGGCTGGATTCACCGCCACGAAGGCCTCCGGCTCGATCGTCGACAGGGCGTGACTGCGGCGGGTCATCGTGCCCGTGTGCCAGTGCTCCAGGACGCGGCCCGTGTTGAGCACGAACGGATAAGCATCGTCCGGCAGTTCCTTCGCGGGCAGCCAGGGGCAGGGGACGAATTGACCGCGGCCCGACGGCGTCGGAAAGCGATCGCTGAACAGGATCTGCGTGCCGTCGCCAGTCGCCGGGTCGTTGCAGGGCCAGAGCTTTCCCGAAAGGCCGAGATTCTCGTGTGTCAAACCGGCGTACGACGGCGCCAGGGCCGAAAACTCATTGAAGACTTCGTCGGTGGAAGCGTACTCCATGGGGTAGCCCATCCGGCCGGCAAGATCGCAGATGATCCGCCAGTCTTCACGGGCGTCACCGGGGGGATCGAGCACCTTGCGACCGACCTGCACGCGCCGGTCGGTGTTGGTGTACGTGCCAGTCTTTTCGAGATAGCTCGAAGCGGGGAGAATCACGTCGGCAAACTCGGCGGTCTCTGTCAAAAAAATGTCCTGCACGACGAGAAATTCGAGGTTTGCCAGTGCCCGGCGGACCTTCGCCGTATTCGGATCGGAGAGAAACGGGTTCTCGCCCAGAATGTACATCCCCTTGATGTCGCCATGCAGAGCACCGTGCGCAATCTCGACGACCGTGAGGCCCGGCTTGGGGTCGAGCGGAACGCCCCACGCGCGCTCGAATTTTTCACGATTTTTCGCATCACCGACCGGCTGATAGTCAGGATAGACCATCGGAATCAGCCCCGAGTCGCTGGCCCCCTGCACGTTGTTCTGACCACGGAGCGGGTGCAGACCTGTTCCGGGCCGCCCCACGTTGCCGGTCATCAGGCAGAGCGAAATCAGGCATCGCGCGTTGTCGGTGCCGGTCGTATGCTGTGAAATCCCCATCCCCCAGAAGACGATCATGCTGCCGGCACGGCCGATCGTGCGGGCGATGGCGCGAATCTCGTCGGCCGGCACGCCGCAGATCGCTTCCGATTGTTCGGGCGAATAATGCGCCAAGAGCAATTCGCTCAGCGCCGCGAAATTCTCGGTTCGCTCCGCGATGAACTGCCGATCGACCAGCCCCTCGGCAATCAGCACGTGCATCACGCCGTTGTAGAAGGCGACGTCGGTTCCGGGGCGGATCTGGGCGAAGTGCGTCGCAAAGTCGGCCAGGTCGACCCGGCGGACGTCAACCACGATCAGCTTTGTCCCCTGACGTGCCGCCTCTTTGATGAATGTCGCCGCGACCGGATGGTTCTGCGTCGTGCTGCTGCCGGTAATCAGAGCGACTTCGGCCCGCGCCACGTCGGCGAACACGTTCGTCACGGCGCCCGAGCCGATCATTTCCATCAGCGCCGCGACCGACGACGCGTGGCACAACCGGGTGCAGTGATCGACGTTGTTCGTGCGAAATGCCGTCCGCACGAGCTTCTGAAACAGATAGGCCTCTTCATTCGAGCATTTAGCAGAACCGAACCCGGCGAGAACAGACGGCCCGTGCGAATCGCGCAGTTCAACCAGCCGCCGGGCGGCAAGCGACAGCGCCTCGTCCCACGTCGCCTCGCGAAAGGCGGGCAGGACCTCGGCGTAGTCGACGATGCCCCCCGGCTTGCGCTGTTTGCCTGCCGAAGGATCAACGGCCGAGGTCTGCACCTGCCGCGACAACGCCCCTTTGGGATAGAACTTGCTCCGCCGAATGAGGGGAGTCGTCAATCGCTGCGGGTGCAGGGCGTAATCCCAGCCGTACCGTCCCTTGACGCACAGCCGGGCGTGGTTGACGACGCTCTCGCGACCATCGACCCCCACTACGGTGTCCCCTTTCACATGAAACGTCACCGCGCAGCCAACGCCGCAATAGGGACAGACGCTGTCGACGTGCCGCAGGTCGTCCCCTGCCAGCACCGGCAACGTGACAGGTTTGTGGACCAGGGCCCGCGTCGGACACACCGCGGCACATTCGCCGCACGACACGCAGGTGCTCTCCCCCATGGGCAGATCGAGATCGAACCCGATTCGGCTGAGATACCCCTTGCCGGTGCGCCCGATGACGTCGTTCGATTGAATCTCATCGCACGCCCGGACGCATCGGTCGCAGAGGATGCACGCCTGATGATCCACGGTGATCACCGGCGACGACATGTCGCGCGGTCGCTCCGGCGAGCGGGGGGCGTGAGCCCCCTGAACCGCCGCCTCCCCCACGTTACCGCTATTTACGAAAGACGGAGGGACCGACAGACGGAGAGCGGGGGAGACGTCGAGAGCTGCAGCCGGTCGTGCTGCGAAGTCGCCAATCAGTTGACCTTGATCGTCGAGCAGCTCGTAGCGTTGGCCGAGCGCTTCGAGATCGCACGGCTTGCCGGAGGATGCCGCGTCGCGTTCGGCGGGCATGTCGCTGAGCAACAGCCGCGTGAGCATCGCCCGATGTTGCTCGACTTTGGCGGAGGCCGTCTGCACCTTCATCCCCGGTTGACAGGGACGAACACACGACGCCGCCAGCACCCGCTCTCCCACGTCGACGACGCACATCCGGCAGACGCCGACCGGCCGCAGTCGGGGCGAAT
>JAGVKR010000750.1 GCA_020050375.1 Planctomycetales bacterium | reverse complement strand
GAACCTCGAATCAGTCTGATCACGCTGGGAGTCAAAGACCTCGAGACAGCGCTACGGTTTTATCGGGACGGCCTCGGTCTGCCTACGAGCTGGTCTGTGGATAAGGGAGTCATTTTCTTTCGCACGAATGGAGTCGCTCTCGCACTCTATCCTTATGCGTCGCTCGCCGAGCTCGTCAATAAAAGTGATGTGGTGCGGCAGGTGATTGGTGATGCGGGTCAAGAGCGTCTCCAGCGATACTGGCCCATCGGCGCTGTGGCGGCCGGTGCGCTGGAAATCGGCGGATGCGAGCGTCTTCAGGATCCGAACCATCTGCTTGCGGACTGGTTCGATGAGCGGTTGAAACGCCATAGTGTCTCCTTGAAAGCGATGCAAAACGGCCCGGCTACTGCGACGCGACGATTTCGAGCCGGCGATGGATGTCGTACTGAAGGCCGGCAATCAAGAGGGCCACGACCATGTCGACGCACAGGAAGGCCCCTTCCATTCCCTGATTCTGACCGCCAACGCTCGCCAGAATGCCCAGCACCGGCGTGAAGCAGCAACCGCCGAACATTGCCCCGGTCAGCATCACCGCCAGCGCCAGGGGGAGCGCGCCCCATTTCACCACCAGCGAGAAAAAGGCCGTGAGTGTGAGGAACAGCAAAAGAATCAGCGCGACAAACCAGCGGCTCGGCAGGACCAGCGTCTTGAAGACTTCTTCGAGACCATTCGGCATGATTGCGCACCCGAGCGCCAGCCAGACGATGGCCGGAAGCAGCGCCGGAAGGCAACCGACGACTTTCGAATAGACGAGCCGCGGTGTTGCGATCGGCAGCATCATCAAGAGCGGGAGCGTTCGGTCGCGCCATTCGTCGTGGAAAATCCTCGAGACGTACAGGCTCGATTCGAGCACGAGCACACCGAGCATCACGAAGGCGACCCCCTGCGACGCTTCGACCAGCGAGTAGCTGTAGTAGCGATCGGAGGCCCAGAAGATGGCCATCGTGAGCGCTCCATAAGCCACGAAACGGCCCCAGAAAGAGCGCCAGCCGCCGGTGATAAAGTGAAACTCCTTCCACATCACGGGATCTTTCTTCGGTCGGCGGCGGGCCACGCGCGACGTGCCCCACCGGAGGGAGCGGGCGGACGATTCCGAAGCGGTCGAACGCCAGTCGCGGGTAAAATGATTGAATCCGGCCCACGCCAGGAGAAAGGAAACAATGGCGAATCCCACGTTGGAACTGACTTGAAAACCAACCGGGCTGCCGAAAAACCCCGTCCTCATGATGTCCGACAGGCGCGTGTAGACCGACGCCTCGGCCGCCATCTCGGCCAAATTGCCAATCAAACTCGCCAGGCCGCCGCGCGGGTCGATCACGCCGCCGTTCACCAGGCCCAGCCGAATGGTTTGTAGCACCCACCCGCACGAGAAGTAGACGATCAGAAACAGGACCGTCATGCTGGAAGCGTTGCTTCCGCGCCGGCTGGTCACCGAGCTGAACAGCCCGACGTTGGCCAGGAGGATCATGTAGGCGGTGAGCGAGAAATAGGCGGAGATGACCTGCAGCAGCGTCACCCCTCCCAGCGTGATCGCCAGCAGGGTGAAGGGGAACTGCACGAGGAGCAGCAGGATGGCCCCCAGCAGCCGGCTGGTCGATTTGCCCAGCAGAATGCCGATCGGGTTGAGTCCCGCCATTTTGAGGAGCCCCAGTGTTTCTTCTTCCTTCTCCTCGGAGATGGCCGTGGCGAAGAAGCTGACGCCGGCCAGCGTGATCAGGCCGAGGTTCAAAAATGAGAGCGTCTCGAACAGCTTGAGGCCGGGCGCCCCCAGCTTCAGTCCGAGGATGATCTGCACGTACAGCAGGCAGAAATAAATGGCGATCGCGAACGACACCCGAAAGAGGTGCGTCATCAGCAGCCGGGCGTCGAGCCGCAGCGCGCGGTGGAGCAGGGCCAGCGACCCGGTGAACATCAGTGGATGCCCCCCTCGGTCAGGTCCATGAAGGCCTCGTTGAGATGCCGGCGCTCTTCACTGAACGAGACCACCGCGACCCCCATATCGAGCACCGACCGCAGCAGACGGTTGGTGTCGATCGCCGTCCAGTCAAACGCGACGCGATATTCGGGGCGACCGTCGAGGCGCTCGACCTGCACGATCCCGGGAATCGCACCGAGCCGCTGCTCGAATTCGGGCCATTCGCCTGCGAGCCCGAGCAAGTATGTCGGGTGCTCGGCGCTTTTCGACAGGAGGGCGAGCATCGAGCCGCTGTACTTGATGCGGCCGACGTCGATGATCGTCACGCTGTCGCACAATTCGGCCAGCTCGCTGAGAATGTGCGAGCTGATGAAGATCGTCTTGCCCATCCGTTGCAGCTCGCGGAGGATTTCCATCAGCTCGATGCGGGCCCGGGGATCGAGTCCCGAGGCGGGCTCGTCGAGCAGGAGCAGGTCGGGGTCGCTGACGAGGACGCGGGCAAGGCTGACGCGCTGTTGCATGCCCCGCGACAGGCCGCTGATCAGATCGTCGCGGCGGCCGTCCATGTCGGTCAGCGTGAGGACGTCGGTGATCACCCGGTCGCGGTGCTCGATCGACAGGCCGTAGGCGGCGCCGAAGAAATCG
>JAGVKR010000370.1 GCA_020050375.1 Planctomycetales bacterium | reverse complement strand
CTCGCGCCGCAGGGCCACTCGATCGGGAAACGCGGCGAGAATGGCCCGCTGGAGTGCCTCGTCCGACGGACCGCCGCTGCCTTCGGAGTCAGGTCTATTGGCCGGCCTGCGCTCGTCGTTCAGGAGTTGCCTCAATTGTGACGATGCTTGCAGCACAAATCGAGCCGCGCCGACGTTCAATGGACCGGCGGGGGTTTCAGCGAGCCCCGATCGCTGAAATTCTTCCATCGCGGCGACGCGGTCGACAACATCGGACTCCGAACGGTGCGCTGCCGATCGGCGACGTCGGTCGGGCGGGCCGGAGGGACGCATAAACGGATCGCGTTCGGCCAGCATCGCGGCCGCGAGCGCCGCCTGATTTGTCACACCGAGCCGTTCCCCTTCGATCAGCAAACGCGCGATGCGCGGGTGGACCGGCAATCGAGCCATTCTTCGGCCGAGGGGAGTCATGCCGGACTCGTCGGTGGCGGCCAGACGGCGCAGGAGCGTTTCGGCCTGCGTCACGAACGAGTCGCGCGGCGGTTCGAGCCAGGGGAAGCGGGCGACGTCGGCTTCACCCCAGGCGCGCAGTTGCAGCACGGGACCGGCGAGATCGACGCGACGGATTTCCGGCTCGTCGTGTTCGGCGAGGCCGCGGTGGTCGCGTTCGCTCCAGAGCCGGAGGCACAGTCCCGGCTGCGTTCGTCCCGCCCGGCCGGCGCGCTGGTCGGCCGAGGCCTTCGAGATTCGCGACAGCTCCAGGCGATCGAGCCCCACCTGCTCGTCGAAGCGCATCACGCGCGCCAGTCCACTGTCGATTACAACGGTGACACCGTCGATCGTGATTGACGTCTCGGCGACATTCGTCGCCAGGACGAGCTTGCGACGGTCGCAGGGACCGAGCACGGCATCCTGCTGCTCGGCCGGCAGATCACCATAGAGGGGCATGACCGCCAGGTTGTGCCGGTCGACCAGCGATTGCAGCTCGTCGCTCGCCCGGCGGATTTCGCCGACGCCAGGGAGGAACACGAGGATGTCGCCGGGGGATTTTTCAAGGGCGATGTCGACGGCGAGGGCGACCCCCCCCGACCCCCCCTTCCTCAGGGGGGGAGACGCGCGTCCTCCCCCCCTGAGGAAGGGGGAGCCAGGGGGGGTGACACGGCCGGCAAACAGCTCCCCCACGTCGAGATATTCGACATCGACCGGAAACAGTTTTCCTTCGGCCGCGACAATCGGGCAGTGGCCGAGGTAGGCAGCGATCGGTTCGGCGGCGAGCGTCGCCGACATGACGACGATCTTCAGATCGGGACGCACCGTTTGCTGGACGCGGCGGACCATCGCCAAGGCCAGATCGATGTTGAGGCCGCGCTCATGGAATTCGTCGAAGGCGACGATCGAGACCTGTTCGAGAAAGGGATCGTCGTGCAGCATTCGCAAGAGGACACCGTCGGTGACGATGCGGATCCGCGTGTCGCGTCCGATGTGCTGATCGAACCGTACCTGGTAGCCAACTTCGCCGCCGACGGAACCCCCCCGTTCGTAAGCGATCCGCCGCGCCGCGGCCCGCGCCGCCACCCGTCGGGGTTCGAGCATCACGATATTGCCGCTACCGGCCAGCCCCGAATCGAGCAATGCGGGCGGAACGCGGGTCGTCTTCCCCGAACCAGTCGGCGCGCGGAGCACGACCGCCGGGCTCTGACGCAGCGCCGCCGTCAGCTCAGGCAGCACGGCGTCGATAGGGAGGGGGATGAGGGGCACGGGGGGAGGAGTTGAAGAGATCGAGAGTTTAAGAGTCGATGAGATAGGGTGACGGAGAGAAGGGGAGAGTGGTGTACGGCGGGCGGGCGATTCTTGCGAATGCGCGTTCTCCTCTACTCCCCGTCTCTCATTCTCGCTGTCTCCCCCTCTCCGTTCGCAGAGAATTCAAGCTCGGGGGCGGAAACACCGTGCAACCGGTCTATCCCTTTCCTGCTCGGATCACCACTTGCGCCGGATTGATCGCCTGGTACTTGCCCTTGTTGGCAGTGATCTCGAAGGCCTGCGGGACTTTGTCGAGGCCGTCGAGGACGTGCGTGATCGTTTCCTTCAACCTGACCCGACCCGACGCAACAGCGTGGACGGTGTATTCCAGGTGCGCCAGCGTGCTGATGTCCGGAAACAGATATCGCAGGCTCCGTTCGCGAAGAGTGTCGACGTCGAGCTCAAGCGGTTGGCCGAACCACGAGACACCGATGATTTTTCCGCCCGAGCGGACGGCGTCGATCGCCTGATTGAGCGTCTGGTGCCCGGCCAGCCCCTGTTTCGGGCTGCCGCCGGCGCACTCGAACACCACATCGGCGCCGTTGCCCCCTGTCAGATCGCGGATGACAGCGACCGGATCGCATTCGCGGGCGTTGAGGGCATGATCGGCCCCCAGCGCCTTGGAGACCGCGCACGCTTCGGGACGGACGTCGACTGAGATCACCAGCCCCGCGCCGCAAAGCCGCGCGATCTGAAGGCATTCCAGTCCCATGCTTCCCTGGCCGAAGACCGCCACCGAATCGCCCAATTGGATGTCGGCCGTTTCGACCGAAGCAACGCTGTCGCTGAGCGATTGCAGGCAGGCCGCTTCGCTGTCGGAGATGCAATCGTCGACTTTGACCAGCGCGATCTCCGGCAGGATGGCCAGCTCGGCGAAGCAGCCGGGGAGTTGAAAGCCGATGATCGGCCCGCGGCGGCAAAGATTCGTTCGCTCGCTGAGACACAGAGGACATGTGCCGCACGGCAATTTGGCGCGGGCTGCGATGCGATCACCCACGTGGAACCGCGTGACGTTCGGGCCGACTTCGACGATCCGGGCACAGAACTCATGGCCGAACAACTGCACCGGCGCCTCGGTTTCGAGGCGGTGCTTGATCTTGTCGTAGGCCAGCGTGCGCACACCAAGAGCGAGTTGCGCCTCGGTGACGCTGGGTTGCACGCAGAGTGGCTCGACGAGGACGTGTCCCGGTCGGATTTGAGGGGCCGGGATGTCGTCCAATCGCAGATCGTTGAAGTCGTAGAATCGCCAGGCTTTCATGGGAATTCGTGCGAATCAAAACAATCGGTTGTAACCGTTCAGGGCAGCGACGCGGTACGCTTCGGCCATTGTCGGATAATTGAACGTCGTGTTGATGAAGTACATCAGCGTGTTGTTGGGGGCGGGCTGCGACATGATTGCCTGGCCGATGTGGACGATCTCCGAGGCGCTTCCCCCGAAGCAGTGCACGCCGAGGATTTCTTTCGTTTCGCGATGAAAGAGGAGCTTGAGCATCCCCACGGTCTGGCCCGTGATCTGGGCTCGAGCCAGGCTGCGAAACAGCGCCTGTCCGACTTCGTAGGGTACGTTGGCTTCCGTCAGCTCGCGTTCGGTGCGCCCGACCGAGCTGATCTCGGGGCTGGTGTAAATCCCGGTCGGAATGTCCTGGACCATGGCCCGCTCGCACGGCTCGCCGACCAGATGCGACGCGGCAAACCGCCCCTGCACGTACGCCGCGCTGGCCAGCGAGGGATAGCCGACCACGTCGCCGACGGCGTAGATGTGCGGAGCGGCAGTCTGAAAGTTGTCGTTGACCGGCAGGTTGCCGCGCCGATCGGGAATAACGCCCAACGCTTCCAATCCCATCTCGTCGGAGTTCCCCGTCCGACCGTTGGCCCACAAGAGCACGTCGGTCTTGAGCTGTTTGCCGGACTTCAGATGCAGGATGACCCCGTCGTCGCAAGGTTCGACGCGCTGGCACTCCTCGCGGTGGCGAATGAGCACGCCCCGCTCGCGCAGGTGGTACGCCAGTGCGTCGATGATCTCGTCGTCGAGGAATTCCAGGAGCTTGTCGCGCGTGTTGACGAGGTTGACCTTCGTTCCCAGATTGCGAAACATCGACGCGTATTCACAACCGATGACGCCGGCACCGTAGATCGTGATGGAGTGCGGCGTGAACGACAAATTCAGCAGCGTCTCGCTGTCGAACACGCGGGGGTGCGTGAAGTCGACGTCGGTCGGTCGGTACGGCCGGGCTCCCATCGCCAGCACAAACGCATCACCCGTCACCCGCTGGTGCCCGCCTGACGTTTGAACGATTTCGATCGTGTGCGAATCGACAAACCGCGCGTGCCCAGCAAAGACCGGCACCTGATTTCGTTCGTAGAACGTGCGGCGCATGTCGACCTGCTGGTCGATCACCGATTTGGCGCTGCGGCGCAGATCGGGAAAGCTGAGCTGCACCGACAAGCCCGCTTCGCGGAAGAGCTTGTTGTTATTGGCCTCGGTCATCTGAAAGATGGCGTAGCGCAAGGCTTTGCTGGGGATCGTTGCCGTGTGCGTGCAGGTCCCGCCGATGCGGGACGCGCGCTCGATCACGGCGACTGTTTTGCCCGACTTGGCCGCCTGCATGGCGGCCCCTTCGCCGCCGGGGCCGGTGCCGATCACGACGACGTCGAAATGTTGAACGGACATGCGTGGGAAGAGGATTCGGGATTCAGGATTCAGGATTCAGGATTCAGGATTCAGGATTCAGGGGCGGGCACAACTTCCGTTTAGCGGTGAGGCGCAGCCGAGCTTGCTGCGCTCTATCGTCCCCCCTCCACACGCACGTGTTCGATTTTGTGCGCC
The DNA here is from genome assembly GCA_020050375.1 of Planctomycetales bacterium. Classification (GTDB taxonomy): domain Bacteria; phylum Planctomycetota; class Planctomycetia; order Planctomycetales; family Planctomycetaceae; genus SIAF01. The sequence continues at coordinate 872 of JAGVKR010000370.1, read as the reverse complement.
AACAGCCATTCGAGCCAGTTTTCCTGTTCTTCGGTCAGCTCGATCTCGGCCTTGCTGTCGCTGTCGAGCGGCGAGACGATCCGCACGGCTCCGTCGTCGAGAAAACTCTGCGTGTCGCAAAGCCGGATCCAGTATTCGCGGGTCGGCAGCGCCGGAATTCCCGCTTCGCCTGCGGGGGTGATGAAATACGTGATCTCGTGCCGAAAGCGATCGGGCATCGTGAACGGCGGAAGCTCAGGTTGGTCGACGGCGAAAACGAGCATGGGCTGGCGGGGTTGGGGAGTTACTTTTCCTCGATGCAGTACAGATTCTCGAACGTTCGCAGAAAAACCTGCCCATCGGAAACAGCAAGCGTCGCATTGGTCTGTTCGCCCAGATTGTTCTCCGCGAGCAACTCGAAGCGCTCGGGATTGGGACGAAACACGACGGTCGTCCCCAGTTGGTTCGTCACGTAGGCCCGATCTCCTACGAGCACGGGGGAGGCCCAGATGACTCCCGCCGGCATGCGCGTCGTCCAGAGCGCCTGACCAGTGCGGATGTCGATGCACTGGGCCAGATGCTGCTCGTTGGCCATGTAGAGATGGGGGCCGACCAGAATGCCGGTGCCGATGCGTTGCGGGTTCTTTTCGGTGACCTGCCAGACACGGTTCGTCGCGGTGACGTTTCCCGATCCGCCGAGCTTGAAACCGATCGCCGGTCCATGGTAGCCCCCCATCGCCACGGCAATCCCTTCGCCAATGACAGGCGACGTATAGACGAGCTTCCCGAGGCCGTCGCAGGTCCAGAGAATCTTACCATCGTCGGGATCGTAGGCGTTGACGTGTTGCGGCAGGCTGACGAGGACCTGGTTTCGGCCGTCAACCGGGGCGACG
>JAGVKR010000480.1 GCA_020050375.1 Planctomycetales bacterium | reverse complement strand
TGTCTGGGGGGTGGGCTTGCAGAACCCAAATCCTCTCAGACGGGAGACCTTCGTCGCCAGCCACGCTTGCTACCGCGTCAGCGGTTTAGTCCAATCCAGCTACAACGGGACTTCCTGCTGTTCCGGATTCCGGGTTCGCGCCCATAGCGCGTCGAAGACGCGCGTGAACGCCTGATAGGCGCGCCCCGGAATGACGGCCAGGACGTGGCATTGCGAACTCCTCAATTTCCGGATATGTTTCCGGTAATCTTTGAGATGGAAACCGAAGCCATGCCGAGCCGCCGGCAACAGCCCGTGACCGCCTATCGCCGCCGGCTGAAGCGACGTGGCGTCATCCGCGTCGAAGTGCATGTGCGCAAGGACGATGCCGCGTTGGTCCGTGGGGTGGCCCAGGCGCTCTCGGACCCTGCCCGCGAGACCGAAGCCCGGGCCATGCTGCGGGAGCGTTTCGGTGCGGGCCAGGCGAAGGGCTTCAAGGCGCTGCTGGCGGCAGCCCCGCTGGAAGGGATCGATCTGGCCCGTGAGCGCGATCGCGGGCGAGATGTCGCGTTGTGAACATCCTGCTCGACACCAACATCATTTCCGAGGTTCGAAAGAGCGCCCGATGCGATCCGAACGTCGCCGCCTGGTACGCCTCGATCGACGATGCGGACATTTATCTCAGCGTGCTGGTGCTCGGTGAAATCCGCAAAGGCGTCGAGCGGGCCCGCCCCAACGACCCTGCCCTGGCCCGGGCGCTCGAGAAGTGGCTGGACGTTGTGATCCGGTCGTTTGCCGATCGTATCCTGCCGGTCGATCGGGCGGTTGCGGATGAGTGGGGGCGCATGAGCGCCAAGCGTCCGGTGTCGACGGTGGATGCGCTGCTGGCTGCGACCGCCAAGGTGCATGGCATGACGCTCGCCACGCGGAATGTGTCGGATGTGGCGGATCTCGGTGTCGAGTTTGTCAATCCGTTCGAGCGTCGCGGTTGACGGGGTTGCAGCGGCGCAACACGCACGCTGTCACCCGCGGGCATAGCCGTCCGAAGGACGGCGTCGCTTCGCTCGCCTATGACCCGCGGGTCCATACGGTGTTGTGACAAAGCGCGCTCTTACGATTGCCTTCGCTGCACCCGCTCATGGATCGCCGGGTCACGGCGCTTATGCGCCGGCCCGGCGATGACACCGCGGTTGTGGCTCGTGGCGCAAGCCAACTGCAAAATGCTCCAGCGCGGCGAAGCCTTCGGGGTCGAGATCGTGGATTATCATCGAGGAGACAGCCCATGAATATCAAACGCGAGGACGTTGACAGGGGGAAGGTCGATTTCTCGGACATCCGTTCTGGCCGACGCCTGCCGCCGATCCATCCGGGCGCCATCCTGCGTGACGAATTCCTCGACCCCCTGGGGATCCAGCGTCTACCAGCTCGCCAATGCGCTCAGGGCGCCGCGCTCCCGGATCAACGACGTCGTGCTGGGCCGGCGCACGGTCACGACAGACACGGCGCTGCGGCTCGGACGTTATTTTGGAACGTCGCCCGAATTCTGGGTCAACCTGCAGGCGCGCTACGATCTCGACGTCGCGGACCGGACGGTCCGCCACAGGATCGAGCAGGAGGTCACGCCGCGCGCCGCATAAGGATCGGGTCGCGGATGATCGTTGAGAGAAAACGTCGATGGCCGGAAACGAATTTGCGCCGGTCACGCCCGGCGAAATGCCGAAGGAGGAATGCCTCGCGGCGCATGGTCTGTCGCAAAGCCAGGTCGCGAAGGCGATCGGGATTTCGCCGAACCGGATCGCCGGGATCGCCGACAACCGGCGGCGCATCACGGCCGACACGGCGCTTCGGCTGGGCCTGTATTTCGGCAACAGCCCGGAGTTCTGGCTGAATCTTCAAAGCCACGACGACCTGAAGGTGGCACGGCGGAATCTCAAACCCGAAGATGCCAGCGCATCAGGCCGGTGCGCGCGGCGCAAGGGGCTGTCTGGCTGTACGGTCTATCGAGAGATCATGACCCCCACCCCAACCCTCCCTCTTTCAGGGGGGCGTTCACCGCCGTTGTCGAGCGATGCATGTCACCACTCCGGTCGCGCGGAATGGAAATGCACTTCGAGAACCCGCTCAGCTGCGTTGCAAAGCGGCTCGATCGGATTGTCGGAGACGAACGTGTGCACGGGCGCGCACTATTCCGTTTCAAAGTCCTCGAGCCTGGTGCCACGTCCCGCGCGCGGGCTGTTCCGCGCCTGTTCGATACGGCGCAAGAAACGCGGGTCATGCTCGAGACGGTATTCGAACCACTCCTCTTCGGACTCGAAGCCGATCAGCACGCCTGCCGGTTTGCCATGACGTGTGATGACGATCTCCTGCGTCTCTGCCTCGCGAAGAAATCGAGACAGACCGTCCTTGATTTCCGACAGTGGAACTTGTTTCATTCCGGGTCTGCGAACTGTGCGAGCCATGACCCGGCCTCCGATTTGGCCACGATGTGCACTCGCCGCGCTCCACCAATCGCGCCTTACACCCCGGCCATCATTCTGCGGCGTGCCGCGGCGGCGAGAAAGGCCGAGCGGGTTTCGCCGGCGTTCTCGGCCGCAGCGTCGATCCGCCTGAGCAGACCCTCGTCGATGGTGATGTTGATGCGTGTTGCCTTCGATGGCGGCTCATACGGGATCAGCGCCGGTACGGCGGTTTTTTCGTCGCGCCGGAATTGCCGATCCCCGCGCAACTGCTCGAGCGTGCGCGGTTCGGGCAGTGCGCCATCCTCCGCCAACCCCTCGACGTGGAACGCCAGCACCTCGGCGGCCTTGCCGACGGCTTCCTCGAAGGTTTTGCCGATGGTGGTGCAGCCCGGAAAATCCGGGAACGTCACGCCAAACCGACCCTTGTCCTCGTCGATCAATGCCACGACTTGCATCGGCCTTCTCCTTCACCACTCCCATCCGGCCTGCCTGTCGATGCTCCGGAGCGTGCCGGTCGTCTGCTCCCGCGCACCAGTGTCAATCGTCACGCGGCCCGGCTTGGCCGGGTGCTTGTACTGCACGTGGTCGCCCGGGCCATTGCGCGCAACGTACCAGCCTTCGGCGGTGAGCCTCGCCATGACGTCCCGCGTCCTTGCCGAATGCTCCTTGCGTCCCATGATCCGCCCACCCCACTATCGTGTGTATATGACACACACTCTCCGGGGGCCGACCACAGATAATGTGTATGAGTGTGTATCTATTTTCAAGTGCCGCGATCACAGTGCTCCAAACAGGCTGCTGAAACTCTCCCCCGGTCATCCCCAGGGCAATCGCATGTGGAGCAGCGCAGGCGGTCCGCTAAAACAGCCGCAGGCCGCGGGGCACTCCAGCCGAACCGGGTTCGGGCTCCGGATCGGGCGAGGGATCGGGGCCGGGGTCGTCGGGGACGTGGATCAGCGGGATGACCGGCTCGGCGCGGGG
>JAGVKR010000558.1 GCA_020050375.1 Planctomycetales bacterium | reverse complement strand
CAAGTTCTCGGGTCGCTTCGCGGATCGTTTCATTGAAGACTTCGTTGTAACCGGTGAAGTGCTGCTCATCGAGCTCGAAAGGGAGCAGATCCATCCCAACCGGGAGCGCCGCGAGCCGGTCCAACACAACGTTCATGAACGCGCCGGTCAGCAGGAAGCCGTGTTGGGGAGCGATGACTTCCACGGTCGGACGAAGGGCGCGAATCTGGCGGATCGAGAATTCGACGGCGGCCCGTCTTGGCATGTAGATTTGGTGCCATTGGGCGATTCCCGACCAGTCCTCTTCGTCGGCCCAGAGTTGCACTCGGCCAGGATGATTCAAACCGGCAAACAGGTCACCAGAAAACAACACGCGGGTTTCGAGATCGTAATACGCCACCGCGCCGCGGAAATGACAGAACGGGGTCGGGACGACCTGAATCCGGTGCCCACCCGGAAGCTTGAGCAGGTTGTCTCTGGCCTTGTCGGTAAAATAGAGTTTTTTTGGCGAAGCATTGAGATGTCGCACGAGGCGCCACACGTCTTCGGACACGATCCCCGCCAGGTGGTCGTTCACCTGCACCAGGAACTGCAAGTTCGATACGACGTCGGGATCTTGATGGTTCAGGCTGAACAAGTGGAGTTCTGCCAGGTCGCCGACATGGTTCAATAGGTTCTGTCGAACGACGGAATAATCGAGCGCCGAACCGGGATCGACGCACCAATGCGTCTTCGTGCCGCCAGACGAAAACGTGCGAAGATACGTGTTGCATTGCAAGATGCTGTCCGGGTTCCGCCGTCCCACCATGTGGCAGCCTTCAACGACCTGCGTCTTCGCGTCAGGAACTGTGCTCATGAGTTCGACCTCTTCCATCGAATGAATCGGCAAGATGTTCGTTCGCGGAATCGCAAATCGTGAGCCGCTTGGAGCCAATTACAATGGCTGCAAGAGACAACCCTCGCATTCTTCGGGGCGCTCCAAAGTATACGGCTGGGCCCCGAACGACCCACGCGAGCGCACTCCCAGCAGGGCACGCTCGATGGGCATGAAAGCTGCCAGCAGCCGCGCGCTCGCAGCATAAAATCCGTCGCCGTGAAGATGCCCCAGAAGCCGGGCAAACGCCGGCAGCCACCAAGCCAAATGGCCTTCCAGAAAGCTCGTCTGCGCCTGCCGGCAGACATCACGATGCTGGTCGGCGTCCGGATCGCCGCGCGGCCGCGCCGCCGCCAGCGTTTCGAGGGCGATCAGGACCGCCATGAATTCCAGCTCAAGTGAAATGTGATCCTGGCGCTCGCGATGCCGATCGGAAGTTTGCAATCCGAAGGCCTGATAGTAACCGGCGATTTCGGCCAGTTCCTTCGACCGCTGAAACGAGAACTTTGAGTCGATGTACTCGGTTTCGTACGGTGGACAGTCGCACGACACCAGAAGTCCAAATGTCGTTTCGTACTCGGCGTTGAGCTCGTCGGAAGTACCCGGCAGCCGAGCAAAAGCAGAGGCGGGATCCAGAGCGGCTGGTGGAAATTCGCCCAAGCCCGGTTCGGCGAACGCGGCAACGTCGTCAGCTCGAAGCAACTCGGCAGCGGCCAGGACACAATCCTCGACGCCGGCCCGCCGCAGTTGCGACCAAGTGCCGGCCCGCGGATCCAGAAAGGCCAGGGACGCAAAACGGTAAATCGCCTGACGGGCCAGGTTGAGCCCGCTGTTGCTGGCCAGCTTGGCCGGTGTTGGTGCATTCATCGCCGTGTCCTGTCGAGAAAACATTCTCCCGGATCGTTACACCGCGCTCCGTCAAATCGAGTTGACGTGCAACTCGGGCGGACGTTCGAAAGTGGGTTCCTCGATGGTCGTCCGCACGACCTCCTCACCGAACTTGTTGTATCCAATGACTGTGTCGTTAAAGATTTCCTGGACCTTCGACGCTCCGGAGGGCATCGTCACGTCGACTTCTGCCACCTTCGGTCCTGGTTGGATCTCATACCGGAAGATGATCTGCTGGCTGGCGCGAAACAATTGCAGGACGGCCAGCAACTCGCGGTCGGGACAACTGTACTGTTCGAGGGCGTGATCCACCCCTGGCCCGAACATCTGGATCAGGTACGGACGCGGAACCCAGCGCGGTGGAATGTAGAAGCCGTTGGGTTCGGTTCCGAACTGGGGATATAACGGCAATGCCACCTGCCGGTCGCAGATCAGATAGCACAGCGGATTCGACGAGTCTTTCGCCCACGAACCATCGGGATCGATCTTCACCAGTCCCTGCAGGCGAATCTTGCCCACGCAGGCGGTCATGCAGCGCGTCTCAGCCGGCGCCCCTGTCGGGCTGACGGCCGCATCCTTCCCCTCGATGCGCGGGTAACATCCGACGCATTTTTCACTGGTCCCGGTCGTGGGCCGGTACATGGCCTTCTTGTAGGGACATCCCTCGACGCATTTGCGATAACCCCGGCAGCGGCTCTGGTCGATCAGGACGATCCCGTCCTCGGGACGCTTGTAAATTGCATTCCGCGGGCAGGAGGCCAAGCACCCCGGATACGT
>JAGVKR010000377.1 GCA_020050375.1 Planctomycetales bacterium | reverse complement strand
TCGTCAGGACCAGGATCGGAAGCGGAAACGTCAGCCATCGGAGTTGGGCCGCGCCATCTCCTTCTATGCGATCGTCGTCCTGCTGATCGGCGGCGTGCTCGTCGGTCTGGGCTGGATCGTGCAGAAGTTTGGTTCATCGGTCGAAGGTCCCACGAAAGATGCGGGCGGTAACCCGTTCGGGGGCGACGCGGCGGCGGCGGCCATCAATCCGGCGACCCCCGTGAAGGCCGTGCAGGGAGACGGAAAAATCATCGGAGGGACGGCACCGACCGTTGACGAACGGACTCGGACCGTCACCGGAACGGCCACAAACTCGGGGAAATCGATTGACGGCCAGACGACCGGGACGCGCATTGGCTCGGACGGCGATCAACGCCAGGGGCGGGTGATCGATGGGTCGGCGACAGAGCCGAAAGGAAAGTCGATCGACGGATCGGCGACCGAGACACCTGGAACCAAACCGTCCGGGGCCGATTCTGCCAACAGCCCCTCGGACGCGACCGATCCAGCGGGCAAGACGGGCCGCGTTCCCGGTCGTCCCGGCCGAAGTCCGGCGGTGACCGCCGCGGCGGAAAAACGCCGGGTGAATGAAGATTCCCTGCTCCCAGCCTGGTCGACGCCGGTGAATGCGCCGCTGGCCCCGTCCAATGTCGCGCGGCTGATCGTCCGGCGCGGGGTCTCGGAGAACGGGCGGTTCCCGTCGCTCAATGCCGCACTCGAGCAGGTCCCCGCGGAGGGGGCGATCGTCATCCTCGAAGGACGCGGGCCGTTTCCGCTGTCCCCCGTAAGAATCACCGGCAAGACGCGAATCGTGATTCAATCTGACGACGGCCTCAAGTCGGGAGAACCGCCTCTGGTCGTGCTGCTCGCGGGGGATGGACCGCAAGCGGGAGGCTGGCTCGAATTTGTCGACACGGCAGTCGAATTCCAGAACGTCCATCTGGCGTGTTCCGCGGCATCAGGTCTCTCCGCCGATGCGGCGTTGATCCACATTTCGGGGGGCCACCTGACGCTCCGCAATTGTTCGCTGACCGTGACTGGCGCCGCGGCGCCGGGATTGGCGGCGATCAAGCTGAGTGCCTCGGCCGCTCCTCCGTCGGCGAAATCGTCCGAGCCGATGCGCGTGCTCGTCGATCAGACGGTCGTTCGCGGCGACAATCTCACGGCGCTTGCCGTCGATGCGCCCGAGCTCGATCTCGTCGTGCGACGGTCGCTGCTCTGGAGCGGCAAGGCCGCCGCACTGCGTCTGACTGGAGCGGGAGGAAAGTCGGCCACTCCGCGGAAGGTGCGACTCGTTTCCACGACAGTCTGCTCCCAATCCAGCGCCGTGCAGATTGCGGGTGACCCCGCTCACCCGGTCGCCACGGCCTTCGAATGGATCAACTCGCTCGTCGCCACCCCTGACGGCACCACAACGGCGGCCCTGTGCGTCCTCGATGGCTGGAACGCCGAGCAACAGCAGCAGACGCTTGGAAAGTGGCTGACGTGGAGATCGACCGACACGCTGTATCTTGGATGGAAGACTCTTTTGCGGCTGGAGCCGGAAGGTGTCGCGGCGGCCGGCGACATCGGCGATTGGATTCGCGCCTGGAAGGATAAAGCCGCGGGCGGAACCGGGCAGTTTCAGGAAGCCGACTGGCCCTCCGCGGCGATTGCCGAAGTCGTCCGCGCAACGCAGTTCGATCGGCTCGATCCCGAGACCATCGGTCAGCAGTTCGTAAAAACGACGGAAGGAGGCTGGCCGGGCTGCGCGCCCGACCTGCTGACTGTCGCCAGTCTGTCGGCCCTCGACTCCCCCTTTGCCGCATCCGAACGACCACAGATTCCCGTCGGGCTGATCGACGGCCCGGTGACGGCGGACGTGATTCGCGTCGATCTGACGAAAGACGATCTGGGCAAAGTGCTCGCCGAGCGCAAGCCGCCCCACGGCGCGCAGATCATTGCGTCGGGGTTTGGTGCGCGGCAGAGCAGCCCGATTGTCATTCAGAATGCCTGGGTGCGACTGAAATTCGAGCAGACCGAAGGGGCGCCGCTCGTCCTCAGCCCGCGCGGGACGGAATCGGGCCGAGCGCCCGATGGGAGCGCGTCGGCAGAAGCCTTCATCGTCGTCAACAACGGAGGCCTCGAAATCACGGGTGGGGCCTTCACGATGCCGGCCGGCGAACGGACGCAGTTTCCGCGCTGGTTCATTCAGGCGATCGACAGTGATTTGGCGCTGCGCCACTGCCGCATCCAGGCGCCGCTATCACCCAACACGCGCAACAAGGGATTGGTCCAGTGGCTGCGGACCGGCGGTCTTCCCCCGGCGCGGTTGTTCGCCGGAACGCTCGACGGCTATGCGTTGTTCGAGAATTGCTGCCTGTTCGGCTCGGGAACGTTGATCGAAGCCGACCTGCCGAAGCGGGCGATGTTCTTCCGGAACTGCCTGCTCGTCGCGCGCGACGACTTGCTATCGATCCATTTGCGCGGGGCCGGCTCGGAGATCGCCGCGGCTGTCGATTTCGAAACGACGACCCTCTCCGCCGCCGGAAGCTTTCTGAAGGTCGCGGCCGCCGCGCTCGATGCGCCCGTCACCGCGCCGCTGACGGTGTTTGCCGACCGCTGCGTTTTCGGCCCGCCCTTGCAGTCCGGGACGCAGAAAACCGAACCGACGCTGCTGTCGTACAGCGGTTCGCTGCTGGATTCGCGGCAGATGGTCTGGTCCGAAAACCATTGCGGCTACGCCCCCGACATCACCTCGTTCCTTCGCGACGAAGCGGCCCCGGTCAAGCCGCAGGATTATCGCGGCGTGTGGCTCAAGCAATGGGGCGCTGCACAGGTGATCGATCCGTTGACCGGACCGCAGGGGGTCGTGTTGGCCAAAGACCTGCCGCAGCGCAACGAAGACCGCGCGAAACTCGAGCCGACCGACTTCGTACTCTACGCTTCGTCTCGCGCAGCCACCTGGGACGGGGGTCAACGACCCATCGGCGCGCCGCTGGCCGAGATCAAGTTCCCCCCCCTGCGTGCGGCGACCGGTTCCACGCCGACAAAACCGAAGACGCAGAAGCCGGCAAAACCCGCCCCAAATAAAAATGCGAAGCCCGCGTTCTGATGAAAACGCGAGTCATTTTCGCTAGGACCAATCCTTCCGCCTCGAAGTGGGCGACTTTTTCACCCACCCGACAGACGACCAGCCTCGGCGGCGACGCCAGATCGAAGTTGCAGGACATCAGCCGTCACGGTTTGCCGGGCCGGGCTGACTCCACTGTCAGACTGAGACCGACGGCCTTCGTCACGGCCACCAGCCTCGAAAGGCGGGTTTAACCCACTTGCCAAATCGCAATATTTTATCCAGTTTTTCACTTTACTTGCGTAGAGTCTCAACAGTAGATTGGGTTGTGATGATTTTACCGAAACCGTCGTTGGTTCGCTGAACCTGTGAAGAGAGGGCACGTCATGATCAATCTTGTGCGAGTTTTCGGCCTCACGGTCGTTTCGATGGCGGTGGCGTGTGGCACTGCGCAAGCGGGTTTTTTCGTTGGTTCGATCGACGCCCGTTTCGAGAATCCCGTGCTGACCGGAGCGGTGATTCAACCCAACGGAATCGTCTATCAGAACTTCGACAATACGAGCTCAGCCGTCTATAGCGCCTACGAAGATGGGCCAACGGCGGTCTTCACCTGGGGATCCAACGCCGGTGCCCCCGGCATGAGCATTCTAACCTTTTTCCCCAATCAGAGTGTTGCGGTTGCCGACAATGTGGAGTTCCAGTTGGGAACAGTCACCTTTTACAACGGCACGAGCACGTTGGAGTCTCTGGTTTTCGGCGCCGATCTGGTTCTCGACTTCATTCCAGCCGGAGGGGGCCCGGCGGTCGACACGTTGACGATTCCCGTGGGGATAGGTACGACGGTTAACGTTGGCGACGCCGCTGGCAACGCCGACTTTGTTGGTATTCCGGGCATCGCCAACGTTTTTTTTACCTACGAAGGTTTTGGCGCGACGGCCCTTGTGAACGGGATGATTGTCGGCGATCCGTATTTTAGCCTCGAATCGTTTACGGTGGTGGACAACTTCATCCTCTACACGGGTCCTCCTGAATATGGCCCATATGATCCGAACAATTTCACGACATATGACAGCCCGGGATTCGCGGGTGGTTTCACGGGGCCGACACCGACGCCGGAACCCAGTTCAATCGTCCTGTTGGTGACTGGCGTTTTTTCCTTCCTCGGAATGCGCTCCGTCCGACGCTGGAAAAAGTCCTCCTGATTTGTTTTCCGGCACGTGGCGCGTCAGGAGCCAGCCCGGCTCGACAAGCCCTATGACGCGAGCCGCAGCAAGATAGGTGATAAGTCCGCCCGCCACGGGAGTGAGTGCCGACACGACCTTCCCCCAGCGATCGTCGCTCGCGGGAAACAACCACATCGTCCCTCCGCACGCTGCGGCCATCAACCCGGTCGCCAGCGCGGTCTGCGCCGCTGTTATCCTCAGCCGCGGCCAGTCGAATCGTCCCAGCCGGCGCTGGATCAGCCAGACGAGGCAGAGCACCTGCCCCGTCGCCGAAAGGGCCGTGCTGAACGCGAGCCCCCGCTCGGCCAGCGGCCAGATCAGCGTGAGATTGAGAATCGTATCGCAGGCGACGGCCCACAGCCCGACGCGGACTGGCGCCAGGCGATCTCCCAGGGCGTAAAAACCGCGGTAAAGAATCGGCAATCCACAGAACGCCCACACGCCGACGCCGTAGGCTCGGATCAGCGCTGCGGTTCTTTGCGTATCCTCGGCGGTGAACTCGCCGTGCTCGAACAGCAGTCGTGTGAGCGGCAGAGCGACAACGATTAAGCCGACGCTCGCGGGTACGCCGATGGCGATCAGCAGCCGCAGCCCCAGTCCGAGATCGTAGCGTAGCTTGTCCAATTCACCCCGCGCCGCGTGCTGGGCGAATAACGGAAACAGCACCGTCCCCAGCGCGATCCCAAACACTCCCAGCGGAAACTGATACATCCGTTCGGCAAAGTACAACGCCGAAACCGCCCCCGCCTGCAGCGGGTAGGCAGGGTGTCCCGGCAGCGGCATCAGTCGGCCGTCCGGCGGTTGCGAGAACCCCCACGCGATCAGCCCGTCAACCAGCGTGTTGATCTGTTCGATCGACAGGCCCAAGACGACCGGGAGCATCGCGCGAAAAACATCGACGACGGCGGGCCGGTTCGCCTCCCAGCCGGCGCGGAGCCGAAAGCCGAGACGCGTGAGCGTGGGCCATTGCAGCGCGAGTTGGAAAACGCCGGCGATCACCACGCACACTGCCAGCGCATACGCCTGAGCCACGCGATCGGGCTCGAACCACGGATCGACCAGCCAGACGCTGGAGATCCAGAAGACGTTGAGCACCACTGGCACCAGCGCCGGCCAGGTGAAATGGCCGAGCGAATTCAGCACGGCCGTCACCTGGGCCGCGAGGCAGATCAACATCGCGTAGGGCAGCATCACCGCCGTCAGACCCAGCAAAAGCCGTGTGTGCGGCTCGTCGACAAGCACGCGGGCCAGAAGCCAGATCACCGCTTCGCCCGAGAGGACCAGTCCGGCGAGAACGATCGTCAGCAGCGAGAACACGCCGCTGGCCAGTTGCCAGGCCGACTGCGGCACCACACGCTCCCCCTCCCGCTGCCCCTCTCCCTTGGCCAGTTCGCGCGCAAAGGCGGGGAGAAAAGCGGCGGTCAAAGCCCCCTCTCCGAACAGCCGCCGCGCCAGGTTCGGGATCTTGAACGCCAGCCAGAAAGCGTCGGTGACCGGCGAGACGCCAAACGACTGCGCAGTCACCATGTCGCGGAGCATCCCGAGAATCCGGCTCGCCAGCGTCGAGGAGGCGACGATCCACAACCCCGCCGCAAACGGCCTGCCGCGATCGGCGCGAGAACCCTCGATGGAATTCGTCTCGGCGGAGCTCGACAGAAGGGGGGCGGGGTCAGGAGGCATCCGGTCTCAACCGCCGTCAACCCCCCTGAATCGTTCCCGGTCGCGCGAAGCGCGGCGGATCGCGCGGTTGCAACTGGGCCCGATTGAGGTTGAGATGCTCGAGGATGTACAGCACTCGCTCCATCGGCATCCGCCAGTCCTGCGCCCAGACGATCAGGGCCAGGTTCTCCATCCCCTCGGACGCCCGATCGAGGATCATCTCGAGCAACAGATCCTCCTCGCGAATCATCGTCCCGATCAGCCCGAAATCCTCGGGGGCGAACTCCGACCAACTGCGACAGCCGGTGAGATGCTCGAGGCATTTCAGGCGGCAGAAGATCGGCCAGTAGCGGCAATACCATTCGGTGACCGCCGAGTCGCCGAGGTCTTTACCGCACTTCTGGCTCTCGATCCACTTGTGTCGCTGGGCTTCCCGGCGACCTTCTTCGTACAAACTGAGCGCTTGCACTGGTTCAACCCTCCCTGGCACGGCGAGCGAATGCCGATTCAAACCAGTTTTTCATGCGGGCCGATAACTCGAAGCAACGTCACGGTGAGCCGCCTGCCGCAATCGTTCAAAGATCGTTCGAACGGCGACCGACGCACCCTTAAGATGCTAACCCATCGCCAGGGACACGGCAAGACCGGGTTGTTGCAGACCGGGTTGTTGCATGGGTTGTTGCAACTCACGGCTGGCCAGTCTTTCACAGTGAACCAATTTTCATCTGTCGATTTTTCGACCGTCGTATCGCGGGGAATGGGAAAAGGTCTTCGTTTCGCAATGAATCTTCATCTTCCCTCGATCTCCCTTGGGACCTTTCACCTGATGAAGCGCTCTTTCCAGAGACTCGCCTGAATCGGCATTCCGTATCCGCTGCATCGGCGTTATCCGGCGTATCCGTAATTCCTTCCTCCCGAGCCGTTATCCGCTCACGCGGCTTCGAATGAGCCTCCGGCGGCGTGAATTATGCGTGCTGGGAGGCGCGGTCGTTTCCCGATATATTTGAAGATCGAAGCTCGACCAAGATGTGACCGACCACTCACTCATCACTCATCACTCATCACGACCGAGGCCCCCATGCCCATCCGTGAAAACAAGGCCAAGCAGATCCTGAAGTCGGGCGGCGCCATCTATTCCAGCTCGGTTCGTTTGCCCGAGCCGGGAATGTGTGAGCTGCTCGGCTACGCCGGCTTCGATTTCGTGCTGATCGACGGCGAGCACGGCGCCACCGATGCCGTGACGATCGACCGGCTCGTGCAGGGATGCTTCGCCGGCGAAACCGTGCCGGTCTATCGCGTTCTGCGGAACGACGAGCCCGAGTCCGTGATGAAGGCCCTCGATCTCGGCGTGCAGGGAGTCCTGATTCCGCATTGTCGCACGGCCGATGACGCGCTCCGGCTGCAGCAGGCGGCTTTTTATCCTCCCCGCGGCAAGCGTGGCTTTGGCCCCGGCCGCAGTGCGAAATGGGGACTCGTCCCGTCGACCGAATACTTGAAGACGATCGACGAGACGATTCTGCTGTTGGCTCTGATCGAAGAAGCGGAGGGGGTCGACAATATCGAAGAGATCGCCGCCGTCGGGCTCGACGTACTGTGGGTCGGGACGAGCGACCTCGCCGCCGACCTCGGCGTGCCGGGACAAACCGATCACCCGAAAGTGATGGAAGCCGCGGCCCGCGTGCTGGCCGCATGTCGCAGGCACAACGTCGCCTGCGGCTTTCCCGCGCGCGACATGGAAGCCAGCCGCTGGGCGCGCGATCAGGGCTATCGCGCCATCGGCTACGGCTGCGCGGAACAATACGTGATGCAGACTGCGCGGAAGTTTTTGGAGTTTGCGAAGGCGTAGGGTGTTTCACGGCTTGAGGCTTGAGACCTGAGGCTTGGGGCCGTAGGCCCGAGGTATTTACTCAAGCCTCGGGTCTCAAGTCTCGAGCCTAGCGCCCCCGGCGCTTTTCATTCACCGCCCAATCCCCTACGCTCGGACCATGGAGACCCAGCCCGACAACGCGCCGCCGCAGATGACCCTCTTGGGGACCGGCACGAGCAACGGCGTGCCGATGATCGGGTGTCATTGCGACGTTTGCCGTTCGAGCAATCCCAAGAATCACCGCATGCGCACGGGCGTGCTCGTCCAGGCGCCTCAGGGGAAATTTCTGATCGACACGCCCCCCGAGCTGCGGTTGCAGCTTCTGCGGGAAAACGTCGACCTGGTTCACGCCGTCGTCTTCACGCACGGACACGCCGACCACATCTTCGGGCTCGACGATCTGCGATTGTTCGGCTACTACCTGCAGCGCTCGGTCCCCTTGCACTGCGACGCGACAACCGAAGAACGGATTCGGCAATCGTTCGACTACTGTTTCGGCAACCCGGCCCTCAACAATCATCCGGGAGCCACCCCCAAGCTGGAGATCAGCCCGATCGGGCTGGCGCCGTTTGATCTCCTCGGGCTGACGATTCGCCCGATCCGACTGTGGCACGGGCAGTTGCCGGTGCTCGGGTTCCGCATCAACAATGTGGCGTTCTGCACTGACGTCAGCCGGATTCCGGACGAAAGCTGGACGCTGCTGGAAGGGCTCGACACGCTGGTGATCGACGCGCTCCGCGACAAGCCGCACCCGACGCACTTCAGCATCAACCAGGCGCTGGAAGTGGTGAAACGCGTCAACCCTCGAAAAGCCTATCTGACACACATCTCGCACACCCTCGACCACGACGCCACGAACGCCCGGTTGCCGCCGGGGGTTGAACTGGCTTACGATGGATTGAGGATTCCACTTTAGCGAATGACGAATGTCGAAATCAGAATGACGAAACAATGACGAGTGCCGAAGCACGAAAGCGCCGGTCTCAAGGCTTTGCGGCTTTTTCATTCGAGCTTCGTCACTCAGATTTCGACATTGCTTCGGCATTCGGACTTCGACATTCCACATTTCGTTTTGCGACATTAGCCCTTTGACGTTTCGCTCTCAATTTCATGGCCGATCACGACGCGGCGATGCTGGCGTTTGTCAAATTGTCCGGGATCTCTCAGGACCGGGGACAGCTTGGGCCCCGCGACAAATTCCTCGTGCTGGCCGCCGCCGCGGCCTGCC
>JAGVKR010000009.1 GCA_020050375.1 Planctomycetales bacterium | reverse complement strand
GCTCGCCCGAGGGGCGCTTGACGTTGACCGATCGGCGCGGTCGGGGCCGGCTGCCCGCGGCGCTATCGATGACGGGTTTTTCGACCGTCGTCAGGCCGCCGGGAAGTTGCCGCTTGATCGCCTCAATCGCGTACTTGATGCGGTGACGCGCAACCAGGTCGTTCTCATCGATGGTCCGCGCCTCGGCGATCAAGCGATCGACTTCGGGGAGCAACCAGACGTGCTGCGAGTCTTGGGAAACCTGGCGGCGGATATCAAACAACTCGCCAAGCAACTCGGTCACTTTGGGAGGCTCTTCCCCACGTCGCCCGACATGGCCGGCCAACTGCAAAATCGAGCCCAACAAACCGCTGGCGCCGAAATCTCCGCCGGCCGACAGCAGCGAGCGAATGGCCGGGTTCAAGCCCGAGCCAAACAGCCCCAGCGAATTCGAGCCCAGGCCTAGCGTAAAGGCCACGCTGCGAAGGCTGACACCAGATCCAGGTGGCGGTGGCGGATCGAAGTTGAAGTCGACTTTAGCCAGCAGGCTGGCATTGAGCCCCAACTCCCCCTGCACCGACGCGTACAGGCTGTTTGTGCCGTCATTAAAATTGAACGCGCCGCGATAGGGCGTACCCAGACCCGAGAAAGCCAGATTGTAGGTGCCGGACGGGGCTCCCGACCAGAGGAACAGACTCGTCGCGCCATTGGTCGAAATGGCTCCGTTGTTGGGTGCGCTAGTCGCCGCGCCGTTCTCGACCGCGAAAGTTCCAATTGCGCTGGCGTTTGCAAGGACGAAGTCAACCGGGTCGATCCAGCCCCAGAACAGCGTGGTCGTAAGCTGGTTGAGCGGGCCAACCATTCGTTCGACGATGGTTTGCACGTGCTTGTTGATGAGATCAATATTTGGGTCGAGGCCCGTGAGCGCGGGAGCCAAATCGAACTGCGAAGTTTGGAAGGGCTCGCCAGCCGTCCCGCGCGGCACGTCAACATACGTTTGCGAGCCCTCGACTGTTTCCTTGTTCACCAGCAAATAGCCGGCTTGATTAGTATCCGAAAGTCCTTCGAGCTCGAGGCTAAACGGGAGACTCGGAACGACAGGCGTTCCATCTTCGCGGCTCACCAAATCGGTGCCCAGCAGATCGCTGCGCGGATCGATTGGCACGATTACCAGCATCAGCGGGCCGTCGGCGGTATCGAACGGTACGAGCGTCGCGCCGGGAATCTCTTGTACCAACAGGCCATTGACGTTCTGCCCGACGCGCCTGCTGTCGCCCGAGGCGTTCTTCGTCGTCGGGTCGCCCAGCAAGAATCGCACTTCACGCGCCCAGAGGACGACGAACTCGCCCTGGTTGGCGAGATTGTCGGCTTCGACAGCGGCGAGCTGACTCTCGATCAGGTTCTCCAGCAGTCCGTTAATCTGCGTGGCGATTTCCGCGGAACTGCCCGTCAAGTTGCCGGCCAGCTGGAGTTCTTGCAGGAGCCGCGCGGCGAAATCCAGATTGGCGGCCGCCTTACGCGAGTTCGTGGCATCCAGCGTCACCTGATCGACGAATTGCTCCAGCGACGCGAACTGCTTCTCCAATAGTGTCTCGAAATTCGTCAGCTCGCCAAAGGTCACGTCAACTACGATATCGCCGGGCAGCACGTTGTCACCCAGCAGCGGATAACCAGCGAGACTGTTAATCCCCTCGTCCACAGTCGCATGAATCGTCAGCTGATAGTTCCCAGGCGCCACCGGCGCGGTCAGTCGCAAGATCGCGAGATTGGTGAACGGATCGTAAGAGACCGCAGTCAGACCAACCGGTCCGGCCGGGCTATCCAATCGCTGGAGCTCGTAATTGCTCAGGCGTTCCACCTGCTCCGTGACCAGATCGATGTCGCTAAACCGCAGCACGATCAGATCTAGCGGGCCATTGGCACCCACGCTCCGTACCGTCGAGCTGGCGAACTCGGCGCCGAGCACACGCGCGCTCGTTGGCGATGCCCATTGGAACGACGGCAGCCGATAATCGCCACCAACCAGACGATTTCCTGCCCGGTCGATGAGCAACTTCCCGTCGACGACAAGTTGATAATCGTCGTCGGGCTCGCCTCTGAGTTGGGCCGTGATCGTGACCTTCGCGCGGCCGCCGGTTTGAGCAGACGACCGATAACTGCGCGACACGATCGCATCGCTCTGGTCCGTCCCCGGATCGACGTCGTACAAATTGCCGTCGCTGCCAGATCGCAGCAAGCGATAGGTAAGCAGGCCAGCTGCCACGGCCGGGTCGAGATCGTCGTCGAATTCGATCTCAAAGATGACGACGCCGGTCGGCAGCCCGCCCTCATCTTTGACCACGTTGACCGTCGCTGCCTCGATTTTCGGCCCAAGCCGATCGACCACAAACTTGAAATCTTGAGCGACCGTGTTGCCCGAGGCGTCGACCAGCCGCACCACCGCGTCGTACGGCTGATCGTCAGGGCGCTCAGCCAGCAGGCGATTGATGGCCAGCGGGATGGTGATCGCCAGGCCCGATTCGTCGGCAAAGGCGAGGGCGCTGCCGTCGTCGAACTGCTCGTCGCCGTCGAGGGCGACCGAAACCGTCAGTGGCGACGCTGCCGCGCCCGGGAACACGTCCTTGGCATTCACGAGTAGGGTCGTTTCGACGGCATTCGCGCGGTTGGCGTCTCCTGGCGCGCCGGCAATTTTCACACGGTTGATGACCGGATCATCGCGATCGTCGGTGACGATCGGCAAGCTGGTATCGATCATCAAGGTATACGTGTCGGATGCGTTCTTGCGAGCGTCGAAGAAGCGGACCTTGAGCTCGCGTTGGCCCGCGCCGAAGGGGAGCGCCGTGGTGGCCCACACGCTAAAGGGGGTCGAGCCGACGGCCTCCAGCGGCAGGCT
>JAGVKR010000312.1 GCA_020050375.1 Planctomycetales bacterium | reverse complement strand
GCACCAGCACGAGCTCCCCCGACTCGGCTCGGCACGGCCAGCGGCCGGCTGTGGCTGCGAAGACAAAAGCGGTCGCACATGCAACGAAACCACGGCGGGTAATGCAATCTGTCAACGTCTTCATCCAGATTCCCTGTGAGATAATGATGCCTGCTCCGAGTGGTCTCGGTGGCCGAGAAGCATTTGCCATGCCTCTCCTTCGACAGTACATCCTCTTCCCGCTGGGTGCAACGACGTCCGCCGACGCGGTGCCATTCGCGGTTTTTACGCAGTTCGTTGTCCCCGGTCGCTCGTTGGCGTCGGCTCGCTTTGAACTGTATAACGGGATCGGAAGTCCTCGAATCCGGTCACAGATCAAAGCGCCTCGAAAGAACCCCCATGAGCACACATTCCCTGTTGATCGACGGCGCCTGGCGGACCTCCGTCGGCACGGCGACGTTTCAGGCCATCAACCCGGCCACCAGCGCGGCTATTCCGGGAAGTTATCCCGTCAGCCCCTGGTCGGAGATCGAACAGGCGATCGGGGCCGCTGCCAGGGCGGCCGCTGTCGTGCGAAGCTGGCCCGGCGAGCGTTTCGCGCGGTTTCTCGAACGGTACGCCGATCGGATCGAAAAGCGAAGCGCGGAGTTCGTCACCCTGGCCAATCAGGAAACGGCCCTGCCGGTCGAGCCACGGCTGGCCAAGGCAGAGCTGCCGCGGACAATCAGCCAGTTGCGCCAGGCCGGGACCGCGGCCCGCGAAGGGTCGTGGCGGCGGCCGATCATCGATACGACGGCCAATCTCCGATCGCAGTTCGAGCCGATCGGGCCGGTCGTCGTGTTCGGTCCCAACAACTTTCCATTCGCGTTCAACGGCATCGCGGGGGGCGATTTCGCGGCCGCGGTCGCCGCCGGCAACCCCGTGATCGCCAAGGGACATTCGTCGCATCCGGGAACCACCCGGCTCTTCGCCGAAGAAGCGCACCACGCCGCCGGCGAAACCGAAATGCCGGCGGGATTCGTGCAACTCGTTTACCGCACGGCGCACGCCGACGGAGAAAAGCTCGTTTCACACCCTCTCATCGGCGCAACCGGGTATACCGGTGCGCGGGAAACCGGGCTGGTGTTGAAGCGGGCCGCCGACCAGGTCGGCAAGCCGATTTATCTCGAGCTGTCGAGCATCAATCCGGTCTTCGTCCTGCCGGGGGCGCTGGCTGAACGGGGCGAGGCGCTCGCGGACGAATTCTCCGGCAGTTGCCTGATGGGGACGGGACAATTCTGCACGAATCCCGGGCTCGTCTTTGTCGTGGCGGGGGCGCCCGCCGACGCCTTCATTCAACTCGTCCGGCAGAAGTTCGAGTCGGCCCCGGTCGGGACGTTGCTCAGTGGCGGCGTGCTCAAGCATCTCGACCAGGGAATCACCGCCCTGCGGAACGCGGGGGCAGAAGTCCTCACCGGGGGACAGGCCGGCGGCGGTGCGGGAGTCTCCTACCGCAACACGCTGCTTCGTGTTTCGGGTGAGCGGTTTCTGGCCGGATCCAAAGCCCTGCAAACCGAGGCCTTCGGGAACAGCTCGTTGATCGTCGTCGCGCGCGATGCGGAGCAGTTGGTCCAAATGCTCGATGCGCTCGAAGGAAATCTGACCGGCGCAATTTATAGCGCCCAGGATGGACGCGACGACGCCTTGTACGAGCGGATCGCTCCCGGATTGCGGCAGCGGGTGGGCCGTCTGCTCAATGACAAGATGCCCACCGGCGTGGCGGTCTCGCCGGCGATGAACCACGGTGGGCCGTTCCCCGCCACGGGTCATCCCGGTTTCACAGCGGTCGGGATTCCCACCGCCCTTTCGCGGTTCTCGATGCTCTGCTGCTACGACGGGGTACGCGCGTCACGACTCCCGCTGACGCTCGCCAACAAGAACCCGACGGGCCGCCTGTGGCGGTTGATTGACGGGGCCTGGACACAGGCGGACGTCGGCTGAGCGCGGGTGAAGTAAAAACAAGTTTCAACCACGAGGCTGACACAACGGCTGCATGGTCTCGGCCAGCGAAGGGGTGTGGTCGACGGCCGCCAGGGACTCTGTACTCTTGTCGCGTCTTTCGATCGACTCCGGCATTTTTTTCGGGAGTGTTCCATGAAGATGGCACGGCAGCACTACTGGCTCGCCGTTTTGGCGATCGGCTTCTGGACCTCGGCAGCGCTTGGCCGGGAAGGCAAGCTGGGATCCTGGACCGATGGGGATCCGGAAAAGACGTTGGCGAACGAGCATCTTCTGGGGGCGGCAACCCTGCTCGGAAATGGAAAGGTGATCGTCGCCGGTGGTCTCGATCGAAAGTCGCTCGGATTTCCCGCACTTACAAAGGCCGAGATTTACGATCCCGCGAGCAAGTCCTGGTCGGTGACCGGCCCGCTCAAGACGCCCCGCTGGTCGCTCGATGCCATCACGCTCGATAACGGCCAAGCGCTGTTCGCCGGCGGGTCGAGCGCCTTCAACGGCGGGCCGGCACTGGCGACGGCGGAAATTTACGACCCGACGACGGCGACGTTCTCATCCACTGCCAATGATTTGTCGGCGGGCCGGCAGAGCTTCGGAATCACCCGGCTCAATGACGGCCGGATTCTCATCACCGGGGGAAATGCCTCGGGGAACAATCTCGGAGGAACCGGTGTCACGGCGGTCGATATCTACGACCCGGCCACCAATTCGTTCAAGGCCGCGGCGTCGCTCAACTCGGGCCGCGCTCTGCACGCGCAGGTCACATTGAAGGACGGCCGCGTCGTGGTCGTCGGTGGCGCCCAAAACGACGCCGAGATTTACGACCCCGTCGGCAATACCTGGACAGCTTCGACCGATCGTTTGCCAGCCGGAATCAAAGACATGAAAGCGTTCGAGCTGTTCAACGGAAAGGTGTTCATCGCTGCGGGGCAGAATCCGACCGATGGCCTGACGACCGACGCGACGTGGTTCTTCGATCCGAAGACAACCCGCTTCAGCCCCGGCCCGAGCATGGCCGGGTTCAATTACGCTCCAACGGGTGTCCAGATCGGCGGCAGCGACTATTCGGCGTTCGACTTGTTTCCCGCCGGGCACGCGCTGCGCGGGCGGTACATTCTGTTTGCCGGCGGCGAGCACGATCCGTTGACCGGGCCGGATGTCGAATTGCATTCAGCGTCGGTTTACGACGCCCGCGACAACAAATTCATCGATGTGGGTCCGATGCCGTTTATTCACGACGACCACACCGAATCGCTCCTGCCGATCAACGCGGCGGGGAACCCCGAGGTGCTGCTGTTCGGTGGCAATAGTTCCACCGGAACAAGTCGCTTCGAGTTCAACATCTCGTTTGCTCGCAACCGCTGATCGACTGCACGTCTTTGAGTGAGTTTGCGACGGTTTCGGGATGGCGCGGCATGCCGCTGTTTCATGCTGCGGCAGGCAAACCCGCGCATGGCTTCACGCATCTCGATACAATGAGATCGCAAGCTGATGACCGCTGTGACGAACCGCCGGCATGTGATGCGCGACTTTGCTGCATCAATGCTCTACCCATCGCGACGGTGATGCCCCGCCAGCGGGTTGATTGAGAGGGGCCAGGCGCTGCGCGAATCGTCGAATCGCGCGGTGTTCCGGATGACGACGGGCGCCAGTCCCCGGTTTTCAACGGCTGGCGACGCCAAATTTTGTGTCTCCGGGCGCGGAAATCTTCCGCGACTGAACCGCACGGAAAGCAGCACAGCCCATGTCCTTGCAGCAGCTTCTTGCAGCCGGTGGATTTGCTCTTCTGGCGGTCGTGCTGCTGGGCATGTTCTTCCTGTTTGTCACCTACTTCAAGTTGTGGTTGCAGGCGTTCACTTCGAAGTCGCACGTGAGCCTGCTGTCGCTGTTTGCGATGTCGCTCCGCCGCGTCAACGCGCGGGCGATCGTGCAATCGAAGATCATGTCGGTGCAGGCGGGGCTTCCCGAAATCACAACGCCGGCGCTCGAGGCGCACAATCTGGCGGGGGGCAACGTCGCGCGGGTCATTCAGGCGTTGATTGTCGCGCACCGCGCGAAGATCGCTCTCGACTGGGACACCGCGGCGGCGATCGACCTCTCCGGCAGAAACATCCTCGAAGCCGTTGAAACCAGCGTCAATCCAAAAGTCATCGACTGCCCCAATCCGCGCAGTTCGGGCCGCGTGACGCTCGACGGTGTCGCCCGGAACGGGATTCAGCTCAAGGTCCGCGCCCGCGTCACCGTTCGCTCGAATCTCGCGCAGTTGATCGGCGGGGCCACCGAAGAAACGGTGATTGCCCGCGTCGGCCAGGGGATTGTCTCGGCGATCGGTTCGTGCGAGAGCCACAAAGACGTTCTCACCAACCCAATGTTGATCTCCCGAAAGGTGCTTGAGAAGAGCCTCGACTCGCAGACGGCGTTCGAGATCGTATCGATCGACATCGCCGACATCGACGTCGGTGCGAACGTCGGCGCCCGCCTGCAGGCTGATCAGGCCGAAGCCGACCTCCGCGTGGCCCGCGCTCTGGCCGAAGAACGCCGCGCCGAAGCG
>JAGVKR010000356.1 GCA_020050375.1 Planctomycetales bacterium | reverse complement strand
TTCGCGCCTCCTGCTTGTGTTCGAGTGACCGTTCATACAATCACTTAAACACTCAGGAGTCGCTTTCCTCCCGAAAATGGTGCGCAATGTGGGTTAGCCGTTTTGGAGCCGCTCGCAAGATTCTTCGACCAAACGACCCTTCGGCCGGGACATTGACCCGGCCGAAGGTGGAACCTCGTCGGAACCGGGCCGGTGTTATTTTGCCAGCAGAACCATGTATTCCACCGCCCCCACTCGCAACTTAAAGGCGTGCGCGGATCCGTTGACGGCGGTGACTGTCGCACCCGCGATGTCAAACGTCGGCGCCGATTTCGGATCGCTATCAACTTCGTAACCGAGGTTGATAGTCCGCGCAACTCCCTTGCGGTGGTTCGTCGCAGCGCGATCGAGCTTCACCCGGAAGAGCTTGGCGCGATGAACCGTTTCGTTGCCTGTCACGCTGAATTCGACGAACTCTTCTCCCGAAAACGAGACCCCGTCGTTGGCGTGAAGCTGTTCGGGGAACGTCGGCCGAAAGTCGGCGGACATCTTTCGTTCCAACCCGGCAAAGCCTCTTTCTCTCGAAGTCTCCGGGGAGACCAGGGACGCCATCTCGCAATCCGGGCAGATCCACGGCCAGCCCGGCGCTTCACCAATGTATAAAGCGGCTTGGGGGTCTTCGCAATCGTCGTTCTCGAAGCGCTCGGCGTAGAACATGTAAATGTCCTCGCCATAGTACCAAATCGGCCATAGTGGACAGAGGAGCGCTCCGCCGCCGACGGCGACGCTGGGTTTCACGGCGACTGACTCCTGCGGCGCCTTTGTCTCGACTTGCCTTTCGGCCGTCGCCAGTTTCGCCCCTACCAATCCGCCGATGACCACACAGCACACGACGTAAATTGTTCGCATAGCCTGTCTCCGTCGCAAAGGGTGACATAGAACCGCATTGAACTCCAGAAACACCGCCGCCAATCAAAAGTCGTCAACCGTTCCGCCGTCGTCCCGCGTTGCCAGACCTTTCAGGATCTGCAAGTCGATGCTCTCACCGATGAACCGGACCGAACCATCCGCCAGAAGTCCATTCACCCCTCCGGAGTGTGCCGAAAGGAGCGGATTGTTCGGCCCGTGATTGTCGCGAATTCCCGGGCGATCGTATTCGCGGCTGTTGGGGCGATAACGAATCGTCGTCAGGTTCCAGCTCGACGGGCTGAACGCCGCATTGTACTTGGGTGGCGTTCCGCTCGCTGATGTTCCCGTGATCCAGCCTACCGGATAACCGCCGTCGACGTTTTTAAGGGCACCGGCAGAGTCGACGGCAAAGTTTGATGTTTCACTGACGGCCAGGATATGCGTCAAGCCATCGCGCGACAAATCGTTGTGTTTGAGAGACGCATTCGGAATCAGAAAGCCCCCGGCGGAGATCTGCCCGTTGGGGGTTGGGGTGCAGCAGGAGCTGACGCGAGATTCCGGAAAGCCGTCCTCATTTGTGGCCCCGGAGATGCCCACGTAAGAAGGCCTGGTGAGCGAGTATCCGCCGACCAGCACGGCCGTGGGAAGGGGACTGGAAGGGCAGAGCATTGTGCCAATGACGACGCCGCTGGCCAGCTTGCCGTTCGTAGGGTTGAGCAATGGGTAACCGTTGTTGTTCGAGGTCATATCGAACAGGCCGAAGAGCGAGGCCTGTTCCAGTTGTGGCAAGATGCCGACCCACCACGACGGACCAAAGGCATTTTGTGAGCGAGAGCCAATGGGAAACCGGCCAAAATTCGACTCGTAGGTGTGAAAGGCGAGTCCGATCTGCTTGAGGTTATTCTTGCAGGCCGTGCGACGGGCCGCCTCGCGCACCTGTTGCACGGCGGGAAGCAGCAGGGCGATCAGAATCCCGATGATCGCGATCGAAATGAGCAGCTCAATGAGCGTGAAACCGGCGCGTCGACAGCCGATCGAAGCGTCTCTGTCGTGCCGCATGTCATCGTCTCCTGTCCTCACGCTCAACAGGCCGTCGAAGAATGGGCCTCCCATTTTTCAACTCCGTGAGGGCCCGATGTCCAGATGACATCGTGCGCCGCAGACCTGCATCGAACCGGATTTCGCTGACAAGAAGTGCCGTGAATGAAGAGCGACCAGAATGACAACGCTCGAGAAAAATGCCGCCGCCGACCTCTCACGCGTCGATTCCGACGAAAGGTCATCGCGACCAGCACGATACACCGGCGACATTCCCGCTGCAAGCGGAATGACGGCGGGATGTGCTGGAATTCACCTCCGTCCGAATTGCGCGTCGTGCCGTAGAGCTTTCCGATCAACGACTACTTATTGCCGAAGCAATACAGGTGCCCGCTGGTGCGGACAAAGATTCGGCCGTCGACGATCGCGGGGGTGGCGAAGCCCGATTCGCCGAGGTCGGCGCTCGACAGCTCTTCGTAGTCGCCGGTGGCTTTGAAGACGGTCAGCTCTCCCTTCTGGCTGATGACGTACACCTTGCCGTCGCCGCCGACCGGCGAGCTGAAGTAACCCCCCGTTGCGCGCAGTCGTCCCTCTTTGATCGCCTTGCCGGTCGCCGCGTCGAGCACCGAGAGGATCCCGCCGTCCTTCACCATGAACACCTGTCCGCGGTAATGGAGCGGCGAAGGACAGTAGGGGATGACCTTCGTGTACTTCCAGAGGACGTGCGTGTCGGTGATTTCGCCCGAGCCGCCGGGACGGATCGCCATCACGACGTTGCGGGCCGTCTCGAAGACGCGGCGCATCGATTCGTACTCTTCCCCAGTGATGTGGCCGTCCTTGTCGCGATCGATTTGCGAGAAGCGCTGCTTCACCGGCCCTTCGGGGACTTCGTCCTTTTCGAGCGTGCCGTTCTTGTTAGCGTCCTGTTCAGCAATCACTTCGGGAAACGGGCCGGTCGTGATCCGATCTTTCTCATCGCCGCCGGGAGACCAGCAGGCGGCGTAGAGGATGCCGTCTTCCCCCACGACCGGCGTCATGTTGACGATCCGCGCCACGCCGCGAACGGTCCACAGCTCGCGGCCGTCTTCGAAGTCGTAACCGGCGATCCGCAGCGTCGCGGCAATGACGATCTGATTCCGGCCGTCGACGTTCCAGATCACCGGCGTGCAGTAGTTGCGGGGGAATTCCGAACGGTCGGTTTTCCAGAGAATCTCGCCGGTCCGCTTGTCGACCGCCATCAGGAACGAATCGGTGTCGTGGTCCTGACAGAGAATCACCCGGTCACCAACGATGATCGGCGAGCTGCCGGCGCCGAAATCGTTCTTGAACGGCCCCATTTTGATGTTCCACAGGGGCTTTCCGGCGGTGTCGTAGCAGAACAGCCCGCACGAGCCGAACAAGCTGACGACCCGCTCGCCGTCAGTGGTCGGGCTCGGCTGCGCGTGATTGCCGACGCTGTGGACTGCTTCCAGTTGTTCGTGAGGCGCAACCACTTCCCACTGGATCTCGCCCGTCCGCCGATCGAGGGCGATCGTGACGAGCTCTTTGTCGCGGACGCCGGTGACGAAAATCTGGTTCTCATGAATAGCCGGCGACGAGATCCCCGGGGGAAGGGGAGCCTTCCACAAGACGTTTGTCTCAGGCCCGATCTTCTCCGGCAGGGGTTGTTCGGTCTCGGGACGCCCGGAACCGTTGGGCCCGCGGAACTGCGACCACGAACCGGCCGAAGCCACAGTGGGGAGGACAAGTCCCGCGATCAAGGTGAGTGCGGCGAGCGAATTGAAAAAGGCATGCATTGGAAGGAGCTCCAGATCCGAAACGGCGACTGCCAGGCGCGGCGATCGCGCGCGGCCGGACAATTTATACGTCACGCGGCTTGAAATACGACATTCACAAGCCCCCGCCCCCGCCCCAGCCCTCCCCGCGAACGGGGAGGGAGCCGACTTCCCCCCGTTCGCGGGGGGATTGAGGGGGGGCATCGTCTCAATTCGGCTCACTCGAAGGATACACGCATCAGCGACACGGCATGTAATGTATGTCCCGCGGGATTGGGCCGCCAGTCCTCAGCGGGCCGGCGCGCCGAACCGGAACGGATCGGCGGTGATCTCGTAGCCGGGACGGAGGGCGACGTTGACGAGCAGCCCCAGCGCCAGGCTCGTGAAGAGCAGGCTAGAGCCGCCATAACTGAGCAGGGGGAGCGTGATGCCGGTGATCGGGAGCAGCCCGACCGTCATGCCGGCGTTGATCACCGTCTGCGTCGCCAGCAGGCTCACGATTCCGACTGCCAGCAGCCGCCCGAACGGCTCGCGAGTCCTCGCCGCGACGAGGAATCCGCGACCGAAGAGGACCGCGTACAACGTCAGCACGGCCAGCGTCCCCAGAAGTCCCCAGCGCTCACCGACCATGCACAGCACGAAATCGGTGCGGCAGGCCGGCAGATGGTACGCGAGCGGGTCGTCGACCATCATCCCGTTCCATTGGCTGCCGAGCGTCCCCCCCAGCGCCATCACCTGCTTCGACTGGTGGAGATGGTAGCCGTCGCCGGTGGGAGTCGGCCCGCCGTCGCGCTGCAGGAAGACCGCTGTGATCCGCGACTGTTGTTCAGCGCTCATCGCCAGCCAGAACGCCGGGAGCACGGCGACCCCCAGGCAGGCGATCAAGGTGAGGTGTCGCAGCCGGGCGCCGGCGGCAAACAACATCGCGAACAGAACGGGCAGAAACAGCAGCGACGTGCCGAGATCGGGCTCCTTCAGGATCAGCGCGACCGGCACGA